>JAEWLO010000399.1 GCA_023457475.1 Pseudomonadota bacterium
CGCGTAGGGACACGCCATGCGTGTCCTCGCAATGCCGGATCACGTGCGGATCACCCCCACCGCTGCGCACCCTCGCCCTGCTCGCCCAACGCATCGCCCGGATTCGCCAACCGGCATTTCTTCAACGACAGACACCCGCAGCCAATGCAGTCGGTCAGCTGGTCCCGCAGCAGATGCAGTTCGCGGATGCGTTCATCGAGCTCGTCCTTCCACACCGCCGACATCCGGGCCCACTCGGCCTTGGTCGGCGTGGTGTTTTCCGGTAACGCCGCAAACGCCTTGGCGACGGCTTCCAACGGCATGCCGACCCGTTGCGCCACGCGGATGACGGCCAACCGGCGCAGCACATCGCGGCTGTAGCGTCGCTGGTTGCCGGCGGTGCGCAGGCTGCCGATCAGCCCCTTGCGCTCATAGAAGTGCAGCGCCGACACCGCCACGCCGCTGCGCCGCGCCACTTCGCCCACACTCAACTCCTGCGCGATCATTGCTTGACCTCAACCATGGTTCAGGTGTGATCCTGCGTCACCTCATCGCGCACTGCAAGCGCGCATCGCCGCCCCTGGTCCCTGCATGTCCTCCGAACCGCTTACCACCGCCGCGCCCGTCGCGGATGCTGATTCCATTCTCTCCCCCCGCTACCGTGCCACCACGCTGGGCATGGTGGCGCTGGTGTCGCTGCACGCCTTTGAAGCACTGGCCGTGGCTGCGGCCATGCCCACTGTCGCGCAGGCGCTCGACGGCCTGCGCCTGTACGCGCTGGCCTTCGGCGGCACCTTGGCCACCAGCGTTGTCGGCATGACCCTGGCCGGGCACTGGAGCGATGAAAAGGGCCCGGCCAAACCCCTGTGGCTGGGCCTGGGCTGCTTCGTCGCCGGCCTGCTGGTGGCCGGGCTGGCGCGGCACATGCCGGTGCTGGTGCTGGGCCGGCTGCTGCAGGGGCTGGGCGCAGGCGCCATCTCGGTGTCGCTGTACGTACTGGTGGGGCGCGGCTATCCGGAGTCGCTGCGACCGCGTGTTTTCGCGGCATTCTCCGCCGGCTGGGTGGTCCCGTCGCTGGTCGGGCCGGCGATCAGCGGACTGATCGTGCAGCATCTGGGATGGCGCTGGGTGTTTCTCGCCGTACCCTTTCTGGCACTCCCGGCCGCGTGGCTGCTGCGCCCGGCGTTGCGCCGGGTGCAGGTCAGCGCCCCGCCAGCCGCCTCCCGCCCCTCCGCGGCAGGCTGGGCCTGTGGCGCAGCCGTGGGTGCCCTGCTGCTTTACGTGAGCGGCCAATACAACGGCTGGCCGGCGGCCGCGTGGGGGGCCCCTGCCCTCGTGATCCTGCTGTCATGCAGCTGGAAACTTCTGCCGGCCGGAACCTTGCGCCTGCGCCGTGGCCTGCCCAGCGTGATCGCGCTGCGCGGCATCGCGGCATCCGCCTTCTTCGGTTGCGAAGCGTTCCTGCCCCTGCTGCTGCAACGCGAACGCGGGTTGACGCCACTGCTCGCGGGCGTGGCATTGAGCCTGGGGGCGCTCGGCTGGTTCAGTGGCTCGTGGTTCCAGGGTCACCAGCGCCGTGCGTGGTCACGCCCGCAGCTGCTGCATGCCGGTGGGTTGATGATGTGTGCCGGCATCATTGCCACCGCGCTGGCGCTGCAGCCGGGGGTGCCGCTGTGGCTGGCGCTGGCCGGGTGGACGCTGACCGGGCTGGGGATGGGGTTGATCTACCCCAGTCTGTCGGTGCTCACGCTGAGTCTCTCGCCACCGGCGCAACAGGGCGCGAACAGCTCCGCGCTGCAGCTGAGCGAGGCCCTGGCGGTGGCGACCACGCTGGCGGTGTCGGGCGCGGTGTTCGCGGTGATGTTGGACGGGGATGTGGTACTCGGGTATCTGCTGATCTTCGGGGTGATGCTGGGGTTGGCGGCCTTGGGCGTAGTGGTGGCGCGGCGGGTGTGATGTTGTCGCGCGACAAGGGGATGCAGCCACGCCCTGCGTGGCTGAACGTCGGAACGATCACGGATTCGTCTCACCCACCTGCTCAACGTCCTCACGCAGAATCCGCCGGATCTCCAGCACCGCCTGCGGTGTCTCCTGCACGCTGTGCCCGGAAATGATCACCTTCTCCGACAGCGCGCCCGGCAGGTGGGCGCTCCAGTACGGCACCAGCCCGTCGTCGGACTGCTCCAGCGGCACCTGCGGTTTACGCTGCGCGATGATCGAGTGGTACTTCAGGCCCGGCATGACAGGGAGCGCGCTGGACGCCTTCACGAACGGATCGTCCGCCTTGAGGTTGTCGATGCTGTTGGGAATGACCAGCTTCTTCGGCTGCCCGGACTGCGCCTCGGCTTGCTGCAGCGTCTGGAACACGTCCTCGAACTTGCCCAGCAGGGTGATCGGCAGGCGCACCAGCCGCCCGATCAGACGTCCCACGCGGTTGCCGGCGATGTCGGTGCCCTTGTGCGGGGCGGCGATGAAGATCGCCCGTTCCACGTTCGGTTCCGCGTCGAAATGCAGCAGCGGGCCCAGCTTGGCCTGCACGCGTTTCAGGCGTTCGCCCTTCAGGTTGTAGTTCGCCAGCAGGTCGTTCCACAGCACTTCGCCGGAATCGCTCACCAGCAGGCGCGCGAGTACACCGCCCATGCTGTGGCCGACGAACACCATGTCCTTCGACGCCCGCGAGGTGCCCTTCGGGTCGAAGTGCTGCAGGGTGTTGTTGAACGCCTGCGCGATCTCATACCGGTTCAGCGCGATGGGCGCGTTCGTCGGGTAGTACACCTGCCACACCTGGAACTGCCGGCGCAGGTCCGGGTCGCCCAGGATCTCGTTGGCCACGTTCACCCACGCCTCCGGGCTGCTGCCCAGGCCATGCAGCATGAAGATGATGCGGCGGTTCGGGTCCCACGGCTGCATCAGGTACATGTGCGGCTCGGCGATGCCCTCGCTCAGGCCGAACAGGGTACGCAGCGATTGTGTGGCAAATCCGCTCTGCGCCAGCCACATGCCGTAGGCGGCGGTGAAGTTGCCGGCCAGCGGCACCTTCTCCCCGTGCAGCGTTACGCTTTCCGTGGACTCCGGGGAGTACACGTCGAACAGCACCTGGGTGGTGCCCAGCACGTCCTGCAGGGTCTCGCCCTTGAAACGCAGCAGCGCGGTTGCGTTGATCGACGACATCTCGCTGTACTGCGGAATTTCCGCTTTCTCGTCCGGCGGCGGGGCCACCAGCTTCGGCGGCTCCATCACCACCACCAGTTCGGCTCCAAAGCCGTCGCGACGGTAGGTACTGCGCAGGCCGGCAAAGCTCAGCGACGAGGCCGGTGCCATGCTGACCGGAATGCTGGTCAGGCGCAGCTCGTCGAAATCCGACGTGAGCGTCCAGCGCTCTCCGGCCACCGCCGCGTTGTAGTCCTCCCCTTCCAGCGCACTTTCGCGGCTGCGCTTGAACACCACCGCCGCTGTCTGCTCTGCGGCGTAGTTGTAGTAATCGCGCACCTGGGTCTGACGGTCTTCGAAGGCCCGCTGCGAAGGGGTGCGTCCGCTGAAGAACAGGTAGGCATAGGCATAGCGCGCCGCCTCGAGCCAGGCATCCAGCGCCGCCTCGGACATCGGGTGCTTGTCGCGGTCCTTGGGCTTGGGACTCAAGGCCAGCGCGTTCTTCACCCACAGTTCGGACAGCGCCGAAAGCCGTTGCTCCTCGGCCACGTCGTCGGTTTCGCGCAGCGTTTTCTCGCAGGCGACGATATCCTTCTCGCACACCGCCGCGTCCAGGCCGATCACGCTCAGGGTTTCGCGCGACGCCGTGCTGAACTCACCACTGGTCAGCACGTCGCCGCGCTTGTTGGCGAGGTACTCGGTGGGGGCCACCTGTTTCATGGTGACCATCGCGCAGCCGCTCGACAGCAGCAGCGTCACTACCGCGCCCAGCACGGGCAGCGCGCGGCTGAGCGGCAGGCCGCTCACGGCCGCACCTCGTCCATGCCGGGCACGCCGGCACGAATGCGCCGCGAGAAGTCCGGGGCGTCGCCGGCCGCCCGGGCCCGCTCGGTGATGCGGCCCTGTTCCTTCAGGGTGGCGAAGTCCACGCCCGGGGTCAGCACGCCCTGGTCGAACGCGTAGTCGGCGGCGTAGCCGGAAGCCAGCAGGCGGTAGTCGAGCGGCAGGCCGGGCGCGATCTGTTTCGCCAGCTCGTACACGATGGTGGTGCAGTTGCTGGTCAGCGTGTTGTAGAAGGCGGGGGCGGCATCGAGCTTGCGGGCTTCGCCCAGGTAAGCCACGAACAGGTCCTTCAGCTGCTGCGGGGTCATGCCGTGCAGCCGGTAAAGGTAGACATCCTCGCCCCGCACGTTGCTGCGCACACGCACGATGTCGGTTTCTTCCGCCGCCACCAGCGTCATCTCGAACTTGCGGAAGAACCCACCCAGCGCGGAGAACGACTCGCCGCGCTCCTTGCGGATTTCCAGCGAGAACACCAGCTGGCGTCCGTCCTCGAAGCCGAACGATACCAGCGTGTGGGCGATGGTGGGGCCCATCCAGTAGGACAGGATCAGATCGGCCGAGCGCAGCTGGTCCAGGTCGTACGCCCGGCGTTCCCAGCGCGCGTCGTACTCGGTCTCGGTGTGCCAGCTGAAGTTGCGGACATTATCCAGAACCACATGGTGGCCATCGAAAGAGACCACCTTGAGGCGCTGGGCGACGTCATCGGCCCAGACGCGATCCTGGCGTGGGGTCAGCACCAGCCACCAGATGCCGGCAAGCACCAGGGCCAGCGTGAAGATCACGCCCGGCTTGCGCCCTCCGCGCCCCCGCCCCACCGCCACGGCGGTGACAACGGCGAAGATGCCCCACATCCCCGCAGCGACGGCCCGCAACCAGACCGGCCCAGGCAGTTGATAGATCAGCAACCCCGACACCCACAGCGCTACCGCCAGCATCAACAGTGCCAGCCCCCATCGTCCTGCAGTCTTCACGCATCGTTCCGTCGGTTGGTTGGGCGCTAGTTAGCCACAACCCGTGTGTGGACGGTATAGAAGGGTCTGAGGATCAACGACGCAGGTTGCCTACCTTCTGCCAGGGGGCCATGCCCTTCCTGCCGGCCAGACGGGCCCGGCGCACCCGCAGACGGGGCGGCATCGGAATGCCCACGCCGGGAGCGGCTTCGTCGGCCCGCAGGTCTTCAGCCCGTTGCCCCACGATCAGCGCCGCCATTTCTTCCAGGCCATTGCGCATGGTGCGGGCGGCGATCTGCAGGGCGTTCATGGCGTGTCTCCGGTGGGTGCGGGGACGTTCCACGATAGAGCCGGGCCCGCCTACGGGCTGTGGAGGGGATGTGGCAGTTGGATGAAATGCCCCCGTCGCGCGGGCAGTCGAGACTGGACCTCACCTGCCACCTGAGACGCATTTGCATTGACCCCCGGTGGTCACGATAATCCGGGCCCTCGATCCCCGGATTCCCGCCATGACCGCTCTGCCGCGCCGTGCCCTGCTGCTGTTGGCCCCCACCCTGCTGGCGACCGCTGTCGCCCAGGCCCAGGAATCCCCTGATGCCCGCACCCTGGACGCGGTGACGGTGGTGGCCGACCGGGCCAGTACCGCGACCAAGACCGACACCCCGCTGACCCAGACGCCGCAGTCGATCAGCGTGGTCAGCAATGCGCTGTTCACCGACCGCGGCGCGCGCAACCTGCAGGAAACGCTGCGCTACAGCGCAGGTGTGACCGCCGACGCCTATGGCCTGGATACCCGCAGCGACGGCAGCACCGTGCGCGGCCTGGACCCGGTGCAGTACGTTGACGGCCTGCGCCGCAGTTACGGCTTCAGCCCGCTGGCACGCACCGAGGTGTACGGCCTGGAGCGGGTGGAAGTGCTGCGTGGACCGTCCTCGGTGCTGTACGGAGCCGGCGCGACCGGCGGCATCATCAATGCCATGACCAAGCGCCCCACCTTCACCGACATCGGGGGCGAGGTCGGCGTGCAGCTGGGCACCTTCGACCGCAAGCAGTTCCAGGCGGATGTAGGCGGTGCGCTCAACGACACCGGCTCCGTGGCCGGACGCGTGGTCGGGCTGGTACGCGACGCCGGCATGCAGGTGGAGGAGATCGACGATGACCGCATCTACATCGCGCCGTCGATCAGCTGGCGGGGCGAGCGCACCAACCTCACCGTGCTCACCAGCTACCAGCACGACAAGACCGCCTCCAGCCAGCAGTTCCTGCCGGTGGTGGCCACCCTGAATGCCCCGGCCGGCACGCCGCGGCTCGACCCGGGCACGTTCCTGGGCGACAAGGACTTCGACAAGCTCGACTCGCGCGTGTACAGCATCACCGCGCTGTTCGACCATCGTTTCAGCGACACACTGAGCCTGCGCTCCTCGCTGCGCTACCTCGATGGCAAAACCGAATTCCGCGAACTCTACCCGGACGCCTACAGCAACCCGCTGGACCCGTTCATCGACGCGGACAAGCGCGTGGTGAACCGCAATGCCTACGGCGTGCGCCCGGACGTGCGTTCGTTCACCAGCGACAATGCCCTGCAGTTCGATTTCGCCACCGGACCGCTGCAGCACCAGGTGCTGGCCGGCGTGGACTACAGCGACTATCGCGAGGAAGCGCTGCAGCTGGATGCCACCCCGACCCCCATCGACATCTACGCGCCGGTCTCCACCGGGATCGTGATCAACGGCTGGGACCGCCTGCCCGACCAGCGCACCACCCAGTTGGGCGTGTATGTGCAGGACCAGATCCGCTGGGCCGACCGGGTATCCATGGTGCTCGGTGCCCGCCGCGACCACGCCCGCAGCAAAACCGAGGGCCTGCCCAGCCAGACCGACAACGCCACCACCTGGCGTGCCGGCCTGATCGGCGAGATCGGCGCAGGCGTTTCGCCGTACATCAGCTACAGCGAGTCGTTCCTGCCGGTCACCGGCCAGGACATCTACGGCCGTGCGTTCGAGCCGATGGAAGGCGACCAGTGGGAAGGCGGCATCAAATGGCAGCCGGCGGCCAACATGCTGGTCACCGCCTCGGCCTACCGCATCACCGAAACCAATCGCCAGACCAACGACCCGGAGAATCCGCTCAACGTGGTCCAGACCGGCGAGATCGAGTCCAAGGGCGTGGAGCTGGAGGGCCAGTTCTCCTTCGAGCACGATGTGTTGCTCACCGCTGCCTACTCGCGCAACCGGGCAAAGGTGACCAAGAGCAACTTCGCGATGGAGGTGAACCAGCGCCTCAACGACACCCCGCAGGAACTGGCGTCGCTGTGGCTGGCCAAGGGCTTCCAGATCGACGACGTCTCGCGCGTGCGCGTGGGCGTGGGTGGCCGCTACGTGGGCAACAGCCAGTCGCTCGGGTTCGGTGGTTTCATCCGCACGCCGAGCTACACGCTGGTGGATGCGCTGCTGGAACTGCAGGTGACCGACTGGACGATGGCACTGAACATCACCAACCTTACGGACAAGAAGTACTTTGCCCCGTGCCGGAACTTCGGTGATTGCTTCACCGGCAACCCGCGCGTGGTGACCGGCACCATCACCTACCGCTTCTAACAGCGCGTAGTGCCGGGCCCTGCCCGGCAACCCCGAAACAAATCTCCAGCCGCCGCCAGAGAACGCAATGCAACGCAATACCCTCAAAGCCTGGTTCCTGGTCCACAAATGGACCAGCCTCATCTGCACCCTGTTCCTGCTGCTGCTGTGCCTCACCGGCCTGCCGCTGATATTCGCCGAGGAGATCGACCACCTCAGCGAGCCGCATGCCGAGCACACCGAAGCTCCCGGCCCGGACCGCAACCTGGACGAGCAGGTACGCACCGCGCTCACCCAATACCCCGGCAACGTGCCGCTGTTCATCGGCTGGGACGTCGAAGCGAACACGATGTACGTGAACACCGGCGCACGCGTGGACACCCCGCCGCCGCAGATGCAGACCGTGCTGCTGGAAAGCAGCACCGGTGCCATCGTGCCGGCCGCGCAGTTCAATGAGGGCGTGATGTACTTCCTGCTGCGCCTGCATACCGACCTGTTCCTCGGCCTGCCGGGGCTGCTGTTCATGGGCCTGATGGGGCTGCTGTTCGCCACCGCCATCATTTCCGGGCTGGTGCTGTATGGCCCCTTCATGCGCCGCCAGCGCTTCGGCACCCTGCGCACCGGCCGCAGCCGTCGCCTTGCCTGGCTGGACCTGCACAACGTGATCGGCGTGGTCACCCTGGGCTGGGCGCTGGTGGTGGGTCTTACCGGGGCGATCAACACCATCGCCAAGCCGCTGGAAAGCGCCTGGCAGAGCGAGCAGCTGGGCGAATTCGCCGCGCGCTACGCCGGCAAGGCGCGTCCCACCACGCTGGCCTCGCTGCAGGACGCGGTGCAGACCGCCCGTGCCGCCGCGCCGGACATGCGTCCCTCCTTCGTCAGCTTCCCCGGCACCGGCTACAGCGGTGACCATCACTATGGCGTCTTCATGCAGGGCAACACGCCGCTCACCGAACGCATGTACCGCCCGGTGCTGATCGACGCGGTCACCGGCGAACTCACCGCCCAGCCGCAGCTGCCGGTCTACATGACCGTGCTGCTGCTCAGCCAGCCGCTGCATTTCGGCAACTATGGTGGACTACCGCTCAAGATCCTGTGGGCCGTGCTGGACCTGCTCACCATCGCCGTGCTGATCACCGGCCTGTACCTGTGGGTGAAGCGCGGCAGCACCGAGGCGCGGGTGAACGAAATCGAGCGCGCCGAGAAGACCGGGGGTGTGGCATGAGCCGGCCCACCCCGCCCACCGGCAGTCCGTTCACCGCACCGGCGTGGATCGCAGCCATCAGCGTGGTGGGGCTGGTGAGTGCCCTGCTGGGGGACGGCCTGTTCGATGTCGTGTCCTGGGCGGTATTCGCCGGGCTGATCGGACTGGTGATGCGCGCCTGGCTGAAGCGGACGCGCTGACGCTCACCCCGGGCGTAGAGCCACGCCCTGCGTGGCTTCGCGGTGCCTGACCCACCCGGCGTAGAGCCACGCCCTGCGTGGCTTCGCGATGCTGGCCATACA
>JAEWLO010000400.1 GCA_023457475.1 Pseudomonadota bacterium
GCACCGCGGTGCCTTTGGCCAGCGGCTTGACCAGGCGCGGGGTGACGATGATCACCAGTTCCTTTTCTTCCTTCTTGTAGTTGAGGCTGCGGAAGAACGAGCCGATGATCGGCAGGTCGCCGAGCAGCGGTACCTTGTCCACGTTGGAACTCACCGCGTTGCTGACCAGGCCGCCAATCACGAAGGTTTCGCCATCGCCCAGTTCCACCGTGGTGTCTGCGCGGCGCGTGGTGATGGAGGGAATCTGCACGCCGTTGTAGGCGATACCGGCGGCGTAGTTGAGGTCGCTGGCTTCCGGCGCGACCTTGAGCGCGATGCGGTCCGGCGAGAGCACGGTCGGGGTGACGGTCAGCCCGATGCCGAACGGTTTGAAGGTGACGGTGGTGGTGCCCAGTCCCTGCGGCTCGAGAATGGGCAGTTCGCCGCCGGCGAGGAAGCTGGCGCTCTGCCCGGACAGCGCGACCAGGGTCGGTTCGGCCAGGACGCGCGCCATCCCGTTGCTCTGCAGGAGATCCACGTTGGCCGCCCATCCATGCGTGAATGACTTCAACACGAGTTGGTAAGCGGCTGACAGCGGGTTGGATTCCGCAGACGTGTCCGTGGTGCCCACCGGTGGAGCGATGGTCGGGAGGTTCCCGCCCGGGGGGGCGATGCCGTAGGAGAAGCCGTTGTTCACATTGGCAAAGCTCATGCCGATCTGACGCAGCACCGTCTTGTTGAACTCCACCACTTTCACTTCCACCTGCACGACACCACCGGCCGCGATGGTGGAGACATCGGCCAGCTGGCCTTCACGCCCAAGCGTGGCCTGCGCGGCCTTGACGTTCTGCGCATGCGACAGCAGCGACGGCGCACTGCCCTGCAACAGGCCCTGCTGGTCCTGCACGGTGAGTTGCAGGTCGTTGCCGCCGGCCAGCGCACCCTGCAGCGCACTGCGCACTTCCACCTGCACCCGCTGTGGCTCGCTCTGCTGGCGGTGCCACAGCAGCAGGGTGGTGACGCCGGCACTTTTGCCGACGAGCAGCGCCTGACGTCCCTTCAGGGTGGTCACGTCGGCGACGCCCGGATCGGCGATGGCCAGGCGTTCCAGGTTGGCCGGCAGCGTCCAGGGACGTTGTTCGCGCACCTGCAGAACCACGTCGGCCGCGGCGGACGCGGTCAGGGGCGCGAGCACCGTCGCAACCAGCAGGGCCAGGGCAAGCATCGGTATGCGGAAGGCAGTGGTGCAGGGCGTCATGGAAGATCTCTTCGAGGGCTCAGCGCGAGCCGCTATGGGAGGAGGGTTCGCCGCGGATGATCTCCACGCCGCCATCCAGCGGGCGTGCCACGCGCCGCACCGGTGGCAGCGTGCGACGCTCCGGGGTACCTGCATGGCGTCCGGCCAGTGCTTCGGCGTCGAGCCCGGCGAAGGCATCGTTCTCCGGCGACGCCAGCGCCTGACGCTGCTCGGGACTGAGCTCACGACGCGGGCGCAGCACCGCCGCCGCCGGGGCGAAGAGGTCACGGTCCGGCAGGCCCACGTCGCGTGGGTTGCGCAAGGCAAGGAACAGCTTTCCCTGTTGCGCCCCCAGCAGCAGGCGGTTGGCCTGGTCCACCGGCACGGCCAGCACGGCACTGCGTGCGGGTGCAGGCGCATTGCCGGAACCACCAGACGCGCTGCCGCTTCCCCGGATATCCGCCGCGCGGGAATCGGTGGCATCCGGGTTCGCGTTCTGCGGGTCGTTGCCGGCGAGGGCCGGCGCGGTATCGGCGGCACCGTAGCTGAGCACGCGGAGCCGTGACAGCAGCAGGCGGGCCTGCGCCTGGCCTTCCTTGTCCTGCCCTCCGGGTGCGCGCAGGTTGAGGAAAACATCCACGTAATCATCGGGCAGGATGCGGTTCCCGGCGGCAACCAGCTCATCCACCGGCACCGCCAGGGCACGCTCTCCCGGATTCAGCCGCAATGCGTAGCGCTGGGGGAGCAGCGCTGGATCGGCCTGCCCGGCCGCCTCCACCGCGGGACGCGGGCGGGGAGTTTCGGCGCGCGCAGCCGGCGCGGCAACCGGTACCGGTGCTGCGCGGCGGCTGAGCGCGAACGCGGCGATCGCCAGCATCACGGCCAGCCCTATCAGCGCGATGGCGGCGACGCGGGTCAGCTTGAGCATGGGGCACGCTCCACAGGGCAGAAGAGGGTCATCACGGGGTTCCCAGGTCGAGTTGCGCCACGGCCGAACTCTGGATCGGCCGGGTGATCACCCAGCCGTACACCCGCCCGGTGCCCGGCAGGAAGGGCTTGGTCTGGTAGTCGTAGCTCACCGAGATACGCATGCATTGCGCGCTGGCCATGCCGCTGCAGGGTGTGGGTGCGGAGACCATGATCGGTGCGGCGCTGGCCACGCTGCAGTCCGGGCTCTGCCCGGCATAGTTGAGCAGCCATTGCATGGAACGACGGGCGGCCTCGCAGGCCGCCACGCGGCGTTGGGCGGAGGGCGCGTGGCGCAGGGAAGCACGTGCCCCTTCCGCGGCGGCGAGTGAAAGCGTCTGCTGCACCGCCATGATCATCACGCCGGTGTAGGTCAGCATGAGCAGCGGCACCAGCCCGAAGATGAGCATGAACGCAAACTCGAGCGTGGCCGCACCACGCGTGCGTCTACGGGTCATCGCGGGCCCCCCGCCGATGTGGCCAGCACCCAGGTGATGCTGGCCATCGCCAGATAGGCAGCAAACGGAAGGCCGGTCCGACCTTGCCGCGCCTGCTGCATCCGCACCGTGGCGGGTCTCAGCTGCCAATCCTGCACGGCGCGCGCGTGCAGTCCCTGGAGACGTACAGGCAGGCGCGAGGCCAGGCGCGGCATGAGGAGGATGCAGAGCACGTGCAGCCCGGCAAGCAGGCTGGCCATGATCCACACCGGAAGCAGCGCCGGCAGGCCCAGCAGTGCTCCCAGTACAGCGAAGTATTTGACATCGCCGGCACCCATCCAGCCGATCAGGTAGAAGGGCAGCAGCGTCACCAGACCGAGGAGCGCCGCGAGCAGATGCGACGCCCACGGAAGCGGCGTGTCGAACAGCGGGGCCAGCAGCATTGCCAACACCGTGGCACCGGCAGCACCGCCGAGCCAGATGTTGGGCACGCGGCGGGCATACAGATCGCTGATCGCGATCCGAACGCCCAGCAACAGCGCCATCAGTGGGAGAATCGACATCCGACGCACCTCCGGTGCACTTCGGTCGGACAAAGGGTGTCCCGCACCGCAGGCGTATGCGTGCGGTGAGAGGGTCACGCCATCGAACGGGTGGAATCAGGTCGTGCCGCCGGTCCCGCCGGTCCCGCCGGTTGCGCTTTCGACCAGGCCCTTGAGCATTTCGAACAGTGCGTTGAACATTTGGGTCAGGCCCTGCCGGCCGGCCACCACCAGCACGCCGGCGATGACGGCCGCCAACAGGCCGTACTCCAGCGCGGTCACGCCCTCTTCTTCTGCAAGGAAGCTGCGGATGGAAACTTTCATGACGGTCATCTCCCTTTTCCTGTCAATCGTATGTAGTGCCTGGAGTGGCGGAGCCCGGCTCCGCCGGACGCCACCGCGTGGACTGTGCGCTCCTGCACAGGGGTGCGGCTGCGCGGCCGCATTCCGCAACGGGCAGCGCCCGGCGGTTGCAGAAAGAGTCAACAGGGAATGAGCGTGCGGCCAGCGCGGGTGGCATGTCCCCGCGCATGGCGACGCGCGATGCGCCGCAATGCGGTCTGAAGCGATTTCATCATTCCCCCTTGTTGGCCACCCGGGTTTCCGCCAAGAAGCTGCCGGGTCGCGCTGTATTAACTCTTGAACATTTCCCTGCCCGGCAATGCACGAAAACGGCACGCAGGGGTGAAACTTGAGTTTCTGTTGTCACCGCGATCGGGAAACTACACCCCGCGCATCTCCGATGTAAAGTCCCTTTGATGAAGGATTCGTATTAAGGGTGTGAATGGGTTGTGAAGTCAAAAAAACGGCGCATTAAAGGCCGGAATTACGTGATATGCCTTAATGGTTAATGTGTGGGTTAATGTCGTTTATGGCCTTGCCAGCGCCTCCGTTGTTTGATGCATACTCGCAACAGGAGAAAGTCGCGCAGGTATCGGCGGCGCTGGCGGCGCGGTCGACGAGCGATCAAAACAGGGGGCGTCACTGTCATGGTTGATGGTGTGGGGGAAGCGTCCGGGCTCGACCCGTTGAGAGCATTCGACCTGGCCACGCTGGGGGGCGTGCTGCGCGTCTGCGATATCGAACTGGTTCTGCTGGACGCCAACGGTCCGCGTGCCTGCGTGCAGTCGCGTGTGCACGACGAATCGCTTTTCCTGTCCGCGACCTGTGGTTTCCAGTTCCGCGGTCGCTTCATGTTGCCGCCGGACTGGTGCCTGCTGGGCTTCTTCCATGCCACCGATCCGGCGCATAGCTGGTGCCATGGCCTGCCGCTGAGCGCGGGTATGGTGATCACGGTGCTGCCGGAAGGCATCAGCGAATTTGCGTTGAGCGCCGGCACGCAGATGAGTCTGCTGCTGACACCCACGCGGCGGCTGCAGCGAAAACTCACCGAATTGACGCTGCGCGGCGGCCTGCCGTCAGGACAGGCACTGTCGGTGTTCGTTGGTGACAGGGGGGCGGGCGCGACCCCGCTGGCGCAGCGGTACGCGCAGATGCCGTCGTTGCTGGCAGGCGTGGGAGCGCTGCCTGACGACGCTGTGGAACGTCTGCTGCACGACCATGTGCAGGCCCTGCTGGCAGCAGAAAACGGGGAGCGGCCGGTGACCAGTCGTGCGCGTCGCGCCCACTACCTGATCGCCCAGCGCGCCGAGAACTTCATGCGCCAGAACCTGCGGCGCTACATCTACATGCATGAGATATGCGACGCGGCCGGCGTCAGCGAGCGGGCGTTACGCTATGCCTTCGAGGATCTTTTCGGTACCTCGCCCAATCGCTATCTGTCCATGCTGCGCCTGTGCGCGGCGTGCCGCGGGCTGTCCACGGCCGACGCCAGCCGCAAGTCGGTCAAGGCGGTGGCGTTGAGTTGTGGATTGTGGGACCTGTCGCGCTTCGCCGACAACTATCGTCGCGTGTTCGGGGAACTGCCGCGCGATACGCTGATGCGGGCACCGGCCGCACTGGGCACACC
>JAEWLO010000401.1 GCA_023457475.1 Pseudomonadota bacterium
TCCCGGACCAGTTCAAGAATCACATCCTGCCGGACAAGGTGCACATCCTGAACGTGTCGTTCCTGGTGCCTCGCATGCGCCGTGAATTCGGCGGTTGCGCGGGCAACATCGCCTACAACCTGCACCTGCTGGGCGGCGAGCCGATCCCGATGGGCACCGTGGGCTCGGACTTCGGCCCGTACCGTGAGTACTTCCAGGGGCTGGGCATCGATCTGAGCCGGGTCAAGGTGATCGAGGAGCTGTTCACACCCCAGGCCTTCATCACCACCGACCACGACAACAACCAGATCACCGCCTTCCATCCAGGCGCGATGATGCGCTCGTACGAGAATCACGTGAAGGACGTGCCGGGCGTGCCCCTGGGCCTGGTCGGCCCGGACGGCCGCGAGGGCATGATCCAGAATTCGCAGGAATTCTTCGACGCCGGCGTGCCGTTCATCTTCGACCCGGGCCAGGCGATGCCGCTGTTCAACGGGCCTGAACTGCGCACGTTCATCGAGCAGGCCGACTACGTGGTGGTCAACGACTACGAGTCCAACCTGCTGCAGGAGCGTACCGGTTGGGACGAAGCGGCAATCGTGAGCCGGGTCAAGGCCTACATCACCACCCGCGGTCCCAAGGGAGCGGTCATCCATACCCCGGAAAAGACCTATGACATCCCGCCGGCGCACGAGCGCCGCGTGGTCGACCCGACCGGGTGCGGCGATGCCTTCCGTGCCGGCCTGATCTACGGCATCGAGAAGGGCTACGACTGGCTGACCATCGGCCGCATGGGCAACCTGATGGGCGCGCTGAAGGTGGAACACCCGGGTACGCAGAACCAGCGCTTCACGTTCGACGAATTCAATGAGCAGTTCAAGCAGCAGTTCGGTTACGCGCTTAACGCGTAACCAATCTGCTGCCCGCGCATTCCACCTATCCCCGCGCCTATCGGCGCGCCCCCTTAACAAAGGGGGCTTCTTCTTCGAATGGGTTCATGGCGTCTTGTATCGACCGTTGGTCGAGACACGGTGCCGGTAGGTATCCCACCGTTGGTGGATACGTTGCGTCCGGATTCGGGTCAATTCCACCAATTGGGCATTTTGCCGGCGTCCACGCCGCCGGTTTCGAACACCGCCGTGCGGGTGCCGCCGGCCTTGACCGGGAACTCGATCGTGATCGCCTTGCCCTTGCGGGCGAGCTTCCACAGCGCCTTCTGGTCGGTGATGAACATCGCGATGGCCTCGTCGGTCTTGGGTCGCCAGGCGGCCATGTTCACCGGCTTGCCATCGTCCACGGTGACCTTGACCGTGCACTGCGGGCAGCGGAAATCTCCCGCCTGCAGCACCAGGTAGGCGTGGCGCTTCCATTCGGGGTGGTCGCGGAACACCAGCTGCACCGGCTTGGGGCCGCTGCCGTCCACGTCGACACGCTCCCTGCTGTAGATCGACGCCGAGATCTGGCTGCCCTTGGACCCGACGGGCACCGTGTTGTACTGCCACAGCCCCTGCATGCGGCGCAGTTCGCGCGCGGTCTCGGCCTTGGCCTTGACCTCGGCATAGCCCGGCTCGATGCGGGCGGCCACGTCGGTGTCCTTGTACTGGTCCAGCAGCGAACCACCATGGATGCGCGCGCGCTCCCAGTCCTGGGCGGCCACGGCCATGTCGTACTGCTTGGCCACACCCTCGGCCTTCTCTTCCTTCTGCGCTTTGGCCGCGGCCGCAGCGGCTTCCTGGGCCTGACGCTCCTTTTCCGGATCGGTACAGGCGGACAGCGCCAGGGTGCAGGCGGCGAGCAGGAGCAGTCGTTTCATGGGCGGTTCCGGTTCAAAGGCGTTCCCGGAGTTTAGCCGTTTGCCGCAGACGCAAAAACGGCGGGGTCTCCCCCGCCGTCTTCGCTTACTGCCGTGCCGCCACGGTTACGGGGTCGGGCTGCCGGCCTTGTCCAGCATGTCCTGCACCGACGCGGTGGTGATCGGGTGGTAACCCGGCTTGGCCTTTTCGAAGGCCGCCTTGGCGAATGCCAGGCCCTCGGGGGTCTTCACCAGTTCGGCGTAGATCGGCAGGATCAGCTTGCGACGGCCCACGCGCTCGATGAACGCACCGGCGGCTTCGTTGGCGTCGACATACCCGCTGCGGATCGCCAGCGGGTACCAGCGCATCGCGATCTCACCATTGGCGGTGCCGGTGAAGTGGAACGCCCGGTCCAGCTGGGCCAGCTTCTCCACCGGCAGGGTCTTGCCGAGGCCGTCGATGAAGTGCACCCATTCCTGGGTACCCCACTCGCTGGTGACCTGCGACTTGGGCAGGTCGCCGGTGCCTTCCCAGCTGATGCGGGCGGTGTCGACGATGGTGAAGCTGCGCGAACGGGCCTTCGGTGCGAACGACGGAATGCCCGGCTCTTCCAGCCACGCCTTCAGCTCGGCCTCGGTGACCGCGCCGGGCTTCTTCGGCAACAGATTCTTCTTCAGGTACTCGACGAACTGGTCGGTGCTGGCGCTCTGGAAGGCATGGTCGTCGAACCAGCCCCGCAGGAACGGATCGAACACTTCACGGCCGAAACGCTGTTCCAGGAACTGCAGGAACCACGAACCCTTGACGTAGGCGACGTTGCTCAGCGCCTCGTCCGGATCGCGCTCGGTCAGCGGGGGCAGCGCCAGCGCCTGGTCGGCGGGGCTCATGTCCTTGACCTCGGCCAACAGGTCGTTCTGGTCGATCTCGCGTTCCATCTCGGCCATTTCCTGACCGTACAGCGCCTCGGTGATGCGACCCTGCACGTAGGTGGTGAAGCCTTCGTTGAGCCAGATGTCCTTCCAGCTGGCGTTGGTCACCAGGTTGCCCGACCAGCTGTGCGCCAGTTCATGGGCCACCAGCGACACCAGCGACTTGTCGCCGACGATCACGGTCGGCGTGGCGAAGGTCAGGCGCGGGTTTTCCATGCCACCGAACGGGAACGACGGCGGAAGCACCAGCATGTCGTAGCGGCCCCAGCGGTACTCGCCGTAGAGCTTCTCGGCGGCACCGATCATCTTCTCGGTGTCCTCGAACTCCTTGGCGGCCTTGCCGACCATGGTCGGCTCGGCCCAGACGCCCGAACGGCCGGAAATCGGCTCGAACACGAGGTCGCCTGCGGCGATGGCCAGCAGGTAGGACGGAATCGGTTGCGGCATCTTGAAGGTGTAGTCACCGTCACGCGCAGCCTTGGGGTCGTTGTCGGCGCTCATCAGCACCATCACGTCCGGGCGCGAGGCCACATGGGCGCTGTAGGTGAAGCGCACACTCGGGGTGTCCTGCAGCGGCACCCACGAGCGGGCATGGATCGCCTGCGACTGGCTGAACATGAAGGGCAGCTGCTTGCCTTCGGTCATCGACGGCTCCAGCCACTGCAGACCAGACGCGGTCGGTGCGGTGTGGTACGTGACCACGACCTTGCCGGGCTGGTCCGGGGCTTCGATGGTGAGCTTGCTGCCGAACACCTTGTCGGCGGCGGCCAGCGCGAACTGCAGCGGCGTGGCCTTGCCGTCGGCACCGACGGCCTCGACCTTTTCGATGGTCAGCTCGCGGGTATCCAGGACCAGCTGCTGCGCGGCCTTGTCCTTCCAGTCCAGCGTGTAGGTCGCCGTGCCGCCGATCTGCTTCGCATCGAAGTCCAGCTTCAGATCCAGCGCCAGATCCTTGATGACGACCTTGTCCGGCTCGGCGTACGAGCTTTCGTCGTGGGTGCGGGAGTGGGGCTTCACTGGGGCGGCGGGGGTCTGGGCGGTGGGTTCGGCGGTCGGGGTGGCGGGCTCTTTGGAGCAGCCAGCAGCAAGGGCGACAGCCAGGGGAATCAACAGGAACGGGGATCGCATGAATCGGAACCGGTCAGGGTGAAACCGCCAGTTTACGCCTGTCGCAGGCTGAATACGGAAAGCGGGGCAGAGCCCCGCTCTACATCAGACCTTGTAGCCGGAATGGATCGACACGATCCCACCGGTCAGGTTCTTGTAATGGCAGCGGGCGAAACCGGCCTCGCCCATCATCGTCTTGAGCGCTTCCTGCGGCGGGTGCTTTCGAATGCTCTCGGCCAGGTACTGGTAGCTGTCGGCGTCGCGGGCGAACAGCTGGCCCAGCTTCGGCAGGATCTTGAACGAATGGAAGTCATAGATCGGCTTGAACCAGTCTGCGGTGACCTCGGAGAATTCCAGCACCCGGGCCTGGCCCCCCACCTTGAGCACGCGGTACATCTCGCGCAGGCCGGCATCCTTGTCGGTGACGATGCGCAGGCCGAACGCGATGGTCACCAGGTCGAAGCTGGCATCGGGGAACGGCAGCGCCTCGGCATTGCACTGCACGTACTGCAGGCCGGACACCAGCCCGCGGTTGGTCAGGCGGTCACGGCCCACCGAGAGCATGCCGGCGTTGATGTCGCCCAGGATGACCTCGCCTTCGTTGCCCACCCGCTCCTTGATCAGCGCGGCGATATCGCCCGTGCCGCCGGCCAGATCGAGCACCCGGTCACCCGGCTTCACGTGCGCGGTGGCGACGTAGTAGCGCTTCCACACCCGGTGGATGCCCATGCTCATCAGGTCGTTCATCAGGTCGTAGTTGCGTGCGACCGAGGTGAACACTTCGCCCACCAGCTTCTGCTTGTCCTTGGCGGCGACATCGCGGAAGCCGAAATGGGTGGTGCCAGTCTTGTAGGGGGATTCGCTCATGGCCCGATTATCGCACCGCCGGGCGCTGTGCGGCACCCGCACCGCGCCGATTCCGTCTCCGGGCGGGCACTGGGCCGGTCCGGGGGCCCTATCATGGCGTCCTGTCTCGACTGGAAGCGCCATGATCACCACCCCCGACTACGCCGCCCTGCTGGAAACCGCCATCGCCGAAGCCCGCCAGGGCCTGGCCGAGGGCGGCATTCCGATCGGCGCGGCCCTGTACCACAACGATGGCCGCCTGCTCGGCTGCGGCCACAACCGTCGCGTGCAGGAAGGCGACCCGTCGGTGCACGGCGAAACCGATGCCTTCCGCAAGGCCGGCCGCCAGCGCCGGTACCGCGACACCATCATGGTCACCACCCTGGCTCCCTGCTGGTACTGCAGCGGGCTCGTACGCCAGTTCAACATCGGCACCGTGGTCGTGGGCGAATCCGTCACCTTCCAGGGCGGCATCGACTGGCTGCGTGAGAACGGTGTGCAGGTCATCGACCTGCAGAACCAGGAATGCATCGACCTGCTGGGCGGATTCATCTCGGCCCATCCGGAAATCTGGAACGAAGATATCGGCGAGTAACCCGCTACGCTCCGCGCGTCTTCGCCGAGGACGCGCGGATCGCGACACTCGGTCGCACCCCACCTCGGCGCGCAGTCATGAACGCTTCAGACGCCACGCAGCGTCGCAACATGCTGCCCCTGCTGGTATTTCGCGTGTTCAGCGCGCGACGCCGCAGCGCCGTGCGTACTGCAGCAGGACACACCGCTAACAAACGCGCATGCGTTCCGCCCTACGGTAGGGATCGTGCGGCTGCGCGTGCAGAAGACGTCAACGCGATGTCGCCACGCGCACTGCACATCGTCATTACGTCGCATGCACCCGCGCTTACGCATGCTGCGCGTGTCCCTCCTCCCCCTTCAAAACGACGCAACCATGTCATCTGCCCCCTTTTCCGTACCCGCCGTGATCGATGTGGACGCTGAACTCGCCTACTGGCGGAAGCGTCATGCGGATGGCCTGATGGGCGATGCATCGTTCGGCCAGTTCTCGCAGTGGGTCAAATTCGCCTGCGACTCACTGCTTAAGC
This sequence comes from Pseudomonadota bacterium, assembly GCA_023457475.1. Classification (GTDB taxonomy): domain Bacteria; phylum Pseudomonadota; class Gammaproteobacteria; order Xanthomonadales; family Xanthomonadaceae; genus Stenotrophomonas. The sequence goes on from JAEWLO010000401.1 coordinate 5,758, forward strand.
ATCCGCGAGCTACCGACGAAGAACGCGAAGCGGCCTTCGGGAATGAGTTCGACGCGAGGATCATGCCCCGCATGACCAAGAACGAAGCCCGCGCGTTTGTCGACCAGGTCTGGGAGCATCTGTATGCGGACAGCCGACAGAACCTTGCCCCGCGCCCCCGCCTGATCGCCGCCAGCGCCTGAATCGGCGGGTCCGATGACATCCCGGGACCTGTTCAACGTCATTGCCAAGAAGGCGTCCCATGCGGCCGGCACGCCGTGGACCTTCCTCGGTGCCGTGGCCATCGTGGTGCTGTGGGGCCTGAGCGGCCCCGTGTTCAAATTCAACGACACCTGGCAGCTGGTCATCAACACCGGTACGACCATCATCACCTTCCTGATGGTGTTTCTGATCCAGCACACGCAGAACGCCGATACTGCGGCGATGCAGATCAAGCTGGACGAGCTGATCCGCGCCACTGCGGAAGCGAACAACGAACTGCTCGACCTGGAAGAACTGGACGAGGAACGGCTGGAGGAGATCCGGCGCAGTTACGAGCAGATGGCGCACGCCGCGCAGGCGGCGTTGCAGAAAAAGCGGAAACCGTAGAGCCACGCCC
>JAEWLO010000402.1 GCA_023457475.1 Pseudomonadota bacterium
CCGGTGTAGGCCGGGGCATACCCGACCACGAACGGGAAGCGGCGCGCGCCCGGGCAGGCTTCGTCGGTCGCACCGCTGCCGCCGGCTTCCACCGGCTGCCAGTCCAGCCCCTTGCTGCTCACTTTCAGGGGCGCGGTGGGCAGGCGGCTGAAAATGCCCGACCACACCCGCATCGCCCCGGTTGCCCCGTACAGACCTGTCTGTTCGTTCTGGTCGTTGCCCATCCAGACCACCGCCAGATGGTCGCCGGTGTAGCCGGCATACCAGCTGTCGCGGCCATCATTGGACGTACCGGTCTTGCCGGCCGGCTGCAGACGGCCCAGGCCATCGGCGTTCAGACGCTGTGCGGTACCACTCGAAACCACCTGCTGCAGGCCGATGCTGATCAGGTTGGCGGCAATCGAATCGCCCTCCTGAGCCGGTGCCGGGGTCTTGTCATAGCGCTTGAGCAGCTTGCCCTGCGGGTCGAGCACGCCGCGCACGGCGTGCAGGGGCTGGATTTCACCGCCCGACGCGAGGAACTGGTACAGCTGGGCCATGGCGTACGGACTCTGATCGGTCGAGCCGAGGATCACCGCCGGATTGCTTTCGGCCTTGAGCCCGGCCAGCACGTGGATGAGCTGGGTGATCCGTTCCGGTCCCACCTGCATGCCCACCCGCACCGTCGCCTGGTTGTAGGAATTGGCCAGCGCATCGATCAGGCGCACCGTGCCATGACTGCGGTTGTCCGCATTGCCCGGGGTCCAGCGTTTGCCACGGCTGAGCTGCACGGTGACCGGCGAATCATCGACAAAGCTGGCCAGCGAATACTTGTCCGGCTGCGCCAGCGCCAGCAGGTAGACGAACGGCTTGAGCAGCGAGCCCACGGGACGCTGCGCTTCGATGGCCCGGTTGAATCCGGGCTCGGACACCTCGCGGCTGCCGACCACGGCCAGCACATCACCATTGTGCACATCGGTGAGCACCAGGCCGGCCTGCAGCTCGGGGCGCTTCTTGTTTTCCAGCGACTTGATGGTCCGCGTGACCGATCCTTCCGCATAGGCCTGGGCCGACGGAGCCATGCCGGTCATCACGCTCAGGCCCGCCCCCTGCAGCACCGACTCGGGGTAGTCATGACCCAGCTGGCGGCGCACGAGGTCGACGTACGCCGGGAACCGGTTCGCGGCAATCAGACCCGGGACTTTGGGAACGCCCAGCGGAGCCTTGAGCGCACGCTCCAGCTCAGCGGCATCGATCAGACCATTCTCATGCAGCTTGCCCAGCACGAAATTGCGGCGGTCGAGCGCGCGCTCCGGATTGCGCCGCGGATCATAGTAGGACGGGCCCTTCACCAGGCCGATCAGCAACGCGATGTGCTCGGTGTTGAGCGAGGAAAGATCACGACCGAACCAGAACTCCGCACCGGAAGACATGCCATGGATGGCCTGGCTGCCGCGCTGGCCCAGGTAGACCTGGTTGAGGTAGGCCTCGAGGATGGTGCGCTTGTCGTAGCGCGCCTCCATGATCAACGCGTACAGCACTTCATTGAACTTGCGCGTGATGGTCTGTTCCTTGCCGATCCCGAGCAGACCACTGCGGGCCAGCTGCTGGGTAAGCGTGGACGCGCCCTGGCGGCTCTGGCCCCCGGACCGCACGGTGACCCACACCGCGCGCATGATGCCGCTGATGTCGATGCCGTGGTGACGGTTGAAGTCCTTGTCCTCCACCGCCTGCAGGCCGGTCACCAGCAGCTCCGGGGTATCCTCGAGACGGACCAGTCGGCGCTCTTCCTGCTTCTGGCCATACAACGTGGCGATACGGGCCGGATCCAGCCGCGCGGCCTTCAGCGCTTTGCGGCTGGCCGCATCGCGCAGCGACGCGACACGGCCACCGGACACGGTCAGTTCGATCCGGCGCGGGGCGACCCGGCCGTCCACGTCGTTGAAACCCCGGCTGGAAATCACGAAGCGGCCACCGTCCTGGGTGAACGTGGCCGGCGATGCGCCGGAGCCGTCTTCGCGGTAGGCGGATGCTGCCAGCTCGGTCTTCAGGGTGGAAACGTCCATGGCCAGTCCGGGCGAAAGCGCAAGCGGACGTGCGTAGACGCGCGTGGGAATCTGCCAGCGCAATTCACCGAAGCGCTGGGTCACCTGGCCATTCAGGTAAACCGTGTACGGGATCAGGAACCCCAGCCCCAGCGCGAATGCGGCCATGGCCGCAGTGATCAGCCGCCCCCGCCAAAGCGGCCAGCGGCTTTCGGTATCGTCGTCGAACGCGTCGTTGTCGTCGGAATCGTAACGTGGGGGCACGGGCAGTCGGAAGAATAAACTCCACCGAGTCTAACCCAGCGGCTGCAACGGCAGGCGCATGGGGGATCGGCGTTTCGCCCCAGTTCAATCAGGTCAACAATCAGGGCCGCCCGCGTCCGCGCCAGCCGGCCCACGCACCGCGACAGGCGGCCAGCGCGCCGCGCCAGCCGGCACCGGCCAGACAGGCGTTGGCAATCCGCGCGACCAGCCTTGGGGCATCGTGCAGGATCCAGCGCCACGCCACATCGTCCCGCCGATACATCCGCAGCCGCGACCACGCCATGCGCCACGCGATGGCCGCCAGCCCCGCCAATGGCGGTGGGGCAAGGTTCACCTGCCGGTCGTCCAGCAATCGCCGCAGCCCCTCGAGGCGCTGGGCGGTGCGACGGCGCGCGCTGGCATCCAGCAGGTCCAGGGCGCGCAATCGTTGGAGCCACGAACGGCGCGACGCCCCGATCTGGTTGCCACCATGCTGGCGGTAATCAATGGTCGGGTCCGGCGCGACATCCAGCCCGCCGCGCAGCGAGGCGACCACCGCAAGCCATTCGTCGTGGCTCCAGCGCGCGGCCACCGGCAGCCCCTCCGTCAGCAGCGTGCGCCGCAGCGCGCAGGTCGCACCGGTGACGAAGTTGCGCAGGAGGATCGCGTCCAGGGCCTGCCCCGAGCGCTCCAGCGCCAGTTCGGCCGGATGCACGCGCAGGGTCTCGAGCAACGTGCATCCCAACGACTCCCCGGCACCATTCACCAGTCGCGCGTCGCCATGCAGCAGCAGCAACGCCGGGTCGGCGTTGAACCGCCGCATGAAGATGTCCACGCGCGTTGGATGCCACACGTCATCCTGGTCGCACAGAAAGATCACGTCGGCCCGACAGCGCTGCAGCGCGTCCGAAAAATTCAGGACGTAACCGAGATTGCAGGCGTGCTGGACGATCTCCATGCGGATGCCGCGTGCTGCCGCGGGGACGCGATAGCTCTCCAGCACGGCCAGTGTGCCATCGGAGGAACCATCGTCACCTACCACGATTTCCTCGACCGGCACCGTCTGCTCGAGAATGCTGTCCAGCTGTGCGGCGAGGTAGCGCGCGCCGTTGTAGGTGCACAGTGCCACGCCGATGCGGGGTGCCTCTGCGGCACTCATGGGTCCACCTCGCCAACGCGCGCCATCGCCTGGGCCGGCGACATCGGCACCCAGGTGGCCGCATCGGGCTGGAACGGTCTGGGCTGCACGCCGAGCAGTGCCCGCAGAGGGCCGTTGTCGGCGATCAGATCCTGCTGCAGGCGCGACACGGGACCGCGCGCGCGCGGCAGCGCCGCCGCCAGCAGATGCAACGCCAGCGAAGGCAGCGGAATCGGCAGCGTGCGCGGCTCCATGCTGGCATGCACTCGCCGGAACATCGTCGCGTAGTCCAGACGTTCGCCGCCGCCGATCTCGACGACACGATCCGCCGCCGCATCCGTGGTCAGCGCGGCCATGACCGCCTGCGCGATGTCGTCGGCATGCACCGGCTGGCGCAGGCCGTGCGTCATGGGGATTGGAAACAGGCGGGTACGTCGGGCACGCGCCACGATCGGGGTAAGGCTGCGGTCGATGCCGGCCCCGTAGATCAGCGTCGGTCGCAGGATCGTCCAGCGCATGCCCAGGCGCTCGGCCTGCGTGCGGATACCGGCCTCGCCAGCACGCAGGCGTGCGACGACCTGCTGCTCATCCGCCTGCGCGGACGCCTGTTTGGTCAGCACGCTCATCGAACTGGTCGCGATGATCCGGGGGGCCGGTGCGTGGTCATGCGCGGCCAACCACGCAAACCAACCCTCCATGGGACTGAAGCTGACGATCGCCTGCCAGCGCATGCCGGCATGCGCCACCAGCGCGTCGGCGAGGTCACCTGTCCACCACTGTACGCCCGGCAGCGGCGGCTGCGGACGGCGACTGACGGCGAGCACGGGAATGCCCGCGCGCACCAGGCGGGCAAGCAGATAACGACCAATCTGGCTGGTCGCGCCGGAAACAAGAACGGTCATGCCGCCATCAGCAACGAGAGGTTTTCTACTATAACCGAGCATCTGCCCGCCCTCAGCGCAGGCTCTCGACGTCCCGCAGCCGCTGCTCCAGCGCCAGGTGCTCGGCGATCGCCGGGGTACTTCCCAGCTCGGTCGCGCGCTGCAGGGCCATCCGCGCGAACACGAGGTCGCCTCGCCCCAGCTGCTCGCTGCCGATGGCCAGCCAGCGTTGCGCCAGACGCTGGCGCGAGCCAGCCAGCGCGCCGTCGCCGGGAACCAGCGCCTGCCAGGCGTCGAGGCAGGCACCGGCCGCCTGGACGTGATTGACACGCAGCCGTTCCTCGAAGCAATCCCGGGTTGCGGGAAGCAGCCGGTCCGCCGCGGCCCGTACCCGGGGGTCCTGCGGAGCGAGGGTCTGTGCCTCGCGCAGTGCGTCGTACGCGCTGTCTCCGGGCGGGGTCAGGATTCGCCCCTGCGTCAGTGCGTCGTTGAACCGCTCCAACAGGTTCCGCAGCTGTCGCTCCCGCTCCGCGCGGGGAGCGGAAGGTGTCTTCAGCGCTTGCGCGGCATGGCGCGCCTGCGCGATCGCCTGACGTGCCTGGGACAGCGCGCGCGGGGGCGCGCCAAGGGCCTGGGCGTGCGCCGCCGCCTGTTCTGCCGCAGGGAAGCGAAAATCACCCGCAAGCCGCACCGCCTCGGTCAACCAGACCTCCCGCGTCTGCTGCAGCCCCTGCTGGGCAGCGGCATCGTCCGGCTGTGCGGCCAGCACGGCCTGGAAATGCGCGGCCGCCGCCTCGAGTCGGCGCGCCCGCAACGCGCGTTGCCCCTGCACCAGGCGGCGTTCCAGTGCACCATTGAGCGCCGCTTCGGTCGCCGGCAGGTCTACGTGCCCAGGATCGAACCCACGCGCCTGGCGTACCAGGGGAGCTGCGCGTGCCACCTCGCCGGACGCCGCCTCGGCGCGGGCCTGCTTCAGCAGTTCCGAGAGCGCATCCTCGCGGCCCTCCAGTGCACGCAGATGATTGGGATCCAGCGCCAACACCTGCTGGAACAGCGGCAATGCGCTGTCCGCGGTGCCATCCAGGCGTCCGGCCTGCAGCGCGGCTTCGGCGCGCCCGAGCAGCACCCCCAGACCCGCCCCGGCCTGGCGGTGGGCGAGCAATGCATCGCTGACAGCATCCGCCTCGCGCTGCGGCACCTGAAGCTCACGGGCGAGTGTCAGCGCACGTTGCGCGACATCGAGATCGTCATGGCGCAGCGCGACGCGCGCCTGTTGCAGGGCAGCCTGGGCGGTGCGGGCCAGTCCGGCGCGGGCCTGCGGGCGGTCGCTGTCCAACGCCAACGCGGCCAGGTACCACTCGCGCGCCCCTGTTCCGTCGGACGCGCTCAAGCGGCCCTGCGCCAACGCACGGTCGCCCCGGTCAAGCAGTTGTTCAACCTGCGGTTCATTCCAGAACCAGTTGGCCAGCGGCGCACGGAACAGGACCAGCCCGATGAACACGGCAACCGCGACGAGCACGGCCCAGCGCCACAC
>JAEWLO010000403.1 GCA_023457475.1 Pseudomonadota bacterium
GGTCTGCCCCATCTTGTAGAATCGAGCAGGATTGACCGGTTGACGGTGCGGGAGTGGCCCGCAGGCAACCTTTACTGATGGAGCGTGCATGGCCTGGAATACACCCGGCGGCAACAAGGGCGGACAAGGCCCCGACGAGAATCGACGCGGCCCGTTCGGGCCCCGCGGCGGCGGTGGCGGGGGGGGTGGCTGGGGCGGACTGCCCGGGCCGCTCAAGGACCTGTTCGATGGCGGCATCCTGCGATGGGTGGCCGTGGCGGTGGTCCTGCTGCTGCTGTTCTCCAGCTTCCAGCTGATCGGCGAACAGGAACGCGGTGTGGTCCTGCGCTTCGGGCAGTTCTCGCGCATCCTGCAGCCCGGTCCGAACTTCAAGCTGCCGTGGCCGATCGAATCGGTCACCAAGGTCAATGCGACCCAGATCAAGACCTTCAGCAGCGACGTGCCGGTGCTGACCCGCGATGAAAACATCGTGCGCGTCTCGCTCAACGTGCAGTACCGCGTGGACGACCCGAAGCTGTACCTGTTCGGCACCGTCGACGCCGACCGCGTGCTCGAGCAGTCCGCTCAGAGTGCCGTGCGCGAGCAGGTCGGCCGTGCCGACCTCAACGCCGTGCTCAACAACCGTGGCCCGCTGGCCGTGGCCGCCGAGGAGCGCCTGCAGGCCTCGCTCAAGAGCTACCGCACCGGCTTGAGCGTCACCGCGCTGACCCTGCCCGACGCCCGTCCGCCGGAAGAGGTCAAGCCGGCCTTCGACGACGTCAACGCCGCCCAGCAGGTCAAGGAACGCCTGATCAACGAAGCCCAGGCCTACGCCGCCAAGGTCGTGCCGGAAGCGCGTGGCCAGGCCTCGCGTGCCCGCACCACCGCCGAGGGCTACAAGCAGGCCGCCGTGGCCAAGGCCACCGGTGACGCCGAACGCTTCACCCTGCTCCAGGCCCAGTACAAGGACGCCCCGGAAGTCACCCGCAAGCGCCTGTGGCTGGAAACCGTTCAGCAGGTGCTGTCCGAGAACCGCAAGGTCATCGGCGGCGACGGCCGCCAGCTGATCTACGTGCCCATGCCCGACAACCGCACCGGTTCCGCGCCGGCCAATGCGCCGCTGCCGGCCATGACCTCCGAGGTCATGATGCCCTCGCTGCCGGCCAGCACGCCGGTGGATGGCGTGCGCAATACCGAACGCCCGACCACGCGTCCCACCGGTCGTGAAGGAGCCAACCGATGAAGAGTTCCCTGTGGATCGGCCTGGCCGTCGCCGCGCTGCTGGCCCTGCTGGGCTCGGTGTACGTGGTCCGTGAGGACCAGGCCGCGATGGTGCTCAACCTGGGCAAGGTCGTGCGCTACGACATCAAGCCCGGCCTGCACTTCAAGGTGCCGCTGGTGGAAACCGTGCGCGTGTTCGACCGCCGCTTCCAGGTGCTGGACACCGATCCGGCGCGTTACTTCACCGCCGAGCAGAAGGACGTCAGCGTCGACTTCTTCGCCATCGGTTACATCAACGATGTGCGCGCCTACTACCGTGCCACCGGTGGCGACCCGAAGCTGGCCAACGCCCGCCTCGCGCCGATCATCACCGACTCGCTGCGCAACCAGATCAACTCGCGCACCCTGCAGCAGCTGGTCTCCGGCGACCGCAGCGAGCTCATCGCCAGCCAGCTGACCAGCATCAACGAGGCCGTGGGCGGTCTGGGCATGGAGATCATCGACCTGCGCATCAAGCAGATCGACCTGCCGACCGACAGCCAGGTGATCAGCGACGTGTTCGAGCGCATGCGCGCCCAGCGCAAGCAGGAAGCCGCCAAGCTGCGCGCGGAGGGCGAGGAACAGTCCCTCACCATCCGGGCCCAGGCCGACCGCGAGGCGACCGTGATCGTGGCTGAAGCTGAACGCGATGCCCAGCAGCTGCGCGGTGCCGGCGACGCCGATGCCGCCCGCATCTACGGCAAGGCCGGCAACACCGACCCGGCGTTCTTCTCGTTCTACCGCAGCCTGGAGGCCTACCGTGGCTCCATGACCGACGGCAACGGCGTGATCGTGCTCGACAAGAACGACCCGTTCCTGCAGTACCTCAAGAACGATCGCTGAGCGCCCGGTGAAGCCGCCGCCCCCCGGGGTGGCGGCCGACCCCGGAAACCCGGATAATGCACAAAAGCCGGACGGGCCTCCCCGTTCGGCTTTTTCCGTGTCTGGGCCATCCATCGCCGGCCGCTCCCCGCTGGAGCCGTCACTTCCGCGTTGGCCAACCCTGCTACGGTTTACCCGTCCGCGGCCCCGATGGCCGCAACACAATTGAGGAGCCCGTCATGGGTCAGTCTGTCGTAGTGCTTGGTGCCCAGTGGGGCGATGAAGGCAAGGGCAAGATCGTCGATCTGCTCACCGAGGAAATCGGTGCCGTGGTGCGTTTCCAGGGCGGCCACAATGCCGGCCACACCCTGGTCATCAACGGCAAGAAGACCGTCCTGCATCTGATTCCGTCGGGCATCCTGCGTGACGACGCGCTGTGCCTGATCGGCAACGGCGTGGTGATTTCCCCGGCGGCCCTGCAGAAGGAAATCGCCGAGCTGGAAACCTCCGGCGTCGAAGTGCGTTCGCGCCTGAAGATCTCCCCGGCCGCGCCGCTGATCATGCCGTACCACATCGCCCTGGACCAGGCGCGCGAACGCGCTGCCGGCGGCAAGGCGATCGGCACCACCGGTCGCGGCATCGGCCCGGCCTATGAAGACAAGGTGGCACGTCGCGGCATCCGCATCGCCGACCTGCATTACCCCAAGCAGCTCGAAGAGCTGCTGCGCACCGCGCTGGATTACCACAACTTCGTGCTGACCAAGTACCTGGGCACCGACGCGGTCGACTTCCAGAAGACCTATGACGAAGCCCTGGCCTTCAGCGAATACGTGCAGCCGATGAAGTCCGACGTGGCCGGCATCCTGCACGACCTGCGCAAGCAGGGTAAGCGCGTGCTGTTCGAGGGCGCGCAGGGCGCGCTGCTGGACATCGACCACGGCACCTACCCGTACGTCACCAGCTCCAACACCACCGTCGGCGGCGCACTGGCCGGCACCGGCGTGGGCGCGGACTCCATCGACTACGTGCTGGGCATCGCCAAGGCCTACGCCACCCGCGTCGGCGGCGGTCCGTTCCCGACCGAGCTGGACGATGAAATCGGCCAGGGCATCCGCGACCGCGGTGCCGAGTACGGTGCCTCCACCGGCCGTCCGCGTCGCTGCGGCTGGATGGACATCGTCGCGCTCAAGCGCGCCGTGGCCATCAACGGCATCAGCGGCCTGTGCATCACCAAGCTCGACGTGCTCGACGGCATGGAAAAGCTGAAGGTCTGCATCGCCTACGAATACAACGGCAAGCGCACCGAGTACGCCCCGCTGGACGCCCAGGGCTGGGAAGACTGCACCCCGGTCTACCTGGAATTCCCGGGCTGGAGCGAAAACACCCACGGCATCACCAGCTGGGACGAACTCCCGGCCGCCGCCCGCGCCTACCTGCGTTCGCTGGAAGAACTGGCCGGCTGCCCGATCAGCATCGTTTCGACCGGCCCGGACCGCGACCACACCATGGTCCTGCAGGATCCGTTTGCCTGAGTGAGAGACCGGTAGCGCTGGGCCCTGCCTGGCGTCGCAGAAGGAAGAAGCC
>JAEWLO010000404.1 GCA_023457475.1 Pseudomonadota bacterium
GTACGGGCCTGGACCGACCCGCACGACAGCAACAGCAGCAGAGCCAACAGGGCGGCGGGGAGGCGTTTCACGAGGCGGGAGGCCGGGTGGGCACGGCGGTCAGGTGGCGCGATGATCCGGCCAGGGCCATGATGGCCCGGTGACGGCTTCACCCCATTCATGCGTCCCGATGTCGACACTGGGCAAAGCCCCACAAGGAACTACGTCAAGCCCTGTTCCAAATGTGGGGTGCAGATGGTGTGATACGCCCCGCTTGGCCTGCCTCCGCATCCGCTTCGCGTCCGATACCCCGCCGCCGCCACCGAGGTCTGCTTGAAGCGCGCCAGGATCATCGCTGTCATCGTGCTGGCCGCCCTCCTCGGGGCGGCGCTGCCGGTTGTCACCGTGGCCGCCATCACCTGGGCACACCAGCAGGAGACCGAGCAGCGCCTGCTGCGCACGGCGGCGGAGCGCACGCTGCTGCGCGCGCACCGCGCCTATGAAGAAGGCCTGCTGGCCCTGCGCCGTCTGCAGCAGCCACCGCTGCCCAGCTGCTCGGCCGAGCACCTGCAGCTCATGCGCGCCCTGGCCGTGGCCACCCGTTCGGCAGAGCAGGTCGGCTATTTCGAGGAAGGCCGTTTGCGCTGTACGTCTTGGGGCATGACCGAAAGCGACATTCGCGAGCCTGTGCCGGACCACGTCACCGCCGACGGTGTCGGGCTTACCCTCGGCGTGCGCCCGGAAGCCGGCGACGGCACCCCGCTGCTGGCCCTGCAGCTGGGACGGCACGACGTCCTGATGGATCCCGGCCGGTTCGTGGATGTCATCACCGACCCCAACGTGCGGCTTGCCGTGGCCACCCCGGATGGGCGCCTGCTGGTGCAGCAGGGCCTGCCCGACCAGGACCTGCTGCAGCGGCTGCTGCGCGAGCCCGGCAGTGGCCGCCACGGCAACAGCTGGTATGCCACCGCGCAGGACCAGGAATGGCTGGCCATTGCCGTCACCCCACGCACCGACTTCGTCGCCAGTCTGTACCGCCAGCTGTGGGCGCTGTTGCCGCTGGGTGCGGCCGGCGCGGCACTGAGTGTGGCCGGTGCCTGCTGGCTCGCGCGCCGCAGGATGAGCCTGCGCAATGAGCTCGCCGCCGCCGTGCGGCGGCGGGAGTTCAGCATGCAGTACCAGCCCATCATCGAACTCGACACCGGCATCTGCGTCGGTGCCGAGGCACTGGTGCGCTGGTGCCGCGCAGACGGCACCCAGGTGCGTCCCGACCTGTTCATCCCGGTCGCCGAGGAGACCGGATTGATCGATGCGCTCACCGACCACGTGATGGACGAGGTCATCAAGGACATGCGCGACCTGCTGGCCCGCGACCGCAGCGCGCACATCGCCATCAACCTGTCCGCCAGCGATGTCGGAAGCGGTCGCGCGCTCAAGGTGCTGACGAAGAAGCTGGCAGGTACCGACATCCATCCCCAGCAGATCTGGCTGGAAGCCACCGAACGCGGCTTCATCGACATCCAGGGCGCACGCACCTCCCTTGCCGCCGCGCGCCGCGCCGGGCACTGCGTGGCCATCGATGACTTCGGGGTCGGCTATTCCAGCCTGCAGTACCTGCAGACACTGCCGCTGGACGCGTTGAAGATCGACAAGTCCTTCATCGAGGCGATCGGTACGCACAGCGCCACCAGCCCGGTCACCTCGCACATCATCGACATGGCCAAGACGCTGGGCCTGTTCACCGTGGCCGAGGGTGTGGAAACCTCCGCCCAGCTGGCCTACCTGCAGTCGCGGCAGGTGGAATTCGGCCAGGGCTGGCTGTTCTCGCGGCCGCTGGCCGCACAGGAGTTCGTCGACTTCCACGAACAGCGCCTGAAGCAGTACGGCAAGGCCCAGGAAGACATGCAGAACCCCAACAGCGTGCTGTGACATACTTTTGCCGCGACAGTCAGTCGCCCCCGTAATGAGGTGTGCCCGCATGCGCCATTGATGCCGCCGTCGTCCTGACGGCCCGACTCCGTTCCGGCCTGCCCGTGTGGGCGGCTGTTCTTCCGGATTCCTGGCATCCCTGGAGGTCGCATGACCGCGTTCACCCTCACGCTCGACCGCGTGACGTACACCCTGCCCGATGGCCGGGTGCTGTTTTCTGATCTTTCCACGTCTTTCGACACGACACCCACCGGCCTGGTGGGGCGAAACGGCGTGGGCAAGAGCGTGCTCGGCCGCCTGCTGGCGGGCTCGCTTGCGCCCACGACCGGTCAGATCCACCGCCAGGGCCAGGTGCGGCTGCTGGCGCAACACAGCGCGGCACCGGAGGGCCGTATCGCGGACCTCGCCGGCGTGGCTCCGGTCCTGGACGCACTTGCGCGGGTGGAAGCCGGCAGCGTGTCCGAGGAGGACTTCGTGCGCGTGGGCGAGCAGTGGACGCTGCGCGAACAACTGCAGGCGCAGTGGCAGCAACTGGGCCTGCCGATGCTGGACCCGCAGGCCCCTGCCCGCCATCTCAGCGGAGGACAGGCCATGCAGGTGGCGTTGGCCGGCGCACTGCTCTCCGGTGCGGACGCGCTGGTGCTGGACGAGCCCAGCAACCACCTGGACCGTGCGCACCGCCACCGCCTGATCGATGTGCTGGCGCAGTGGCGCGGTGGGCTGATCGTGATCAGTCACGACCGGGCGCTGCTGCGGCAGATGTCGCGGATCGTGGAACTGAGCGCGAGCGGGCTGCACAGCTACCGTGGCAACTTCGACCATTACGCGGCGCAGAAGGCACAGGCGCAGCAGGCGGCCGAAGCCGAACTGGCGCATCACCGCCAGGCCCGTCGCCAGCTGCAGGCGACTGAGCGCGAGCAGCGCGACCGCGAGGCGCACCGGCAGGCCCGCGCCACGCGTGATGCGCGCACCGCCAATCAGGCTCCGATCCTGCTGGGCGGGATGAAGAACCGCAGCGAGCACAGTGCCGGCCGGCGGGAGACGCAGCGGCTGGAGCGACATGCAACGCTGGACGCACGGGTGCGGGCGGCGGCGGCGCAGGTGGAGGATGTGGCCGAGATCGCACTGCTGGGTCCTGCTGCCTCGCCGGGGCCGCAGATTTCCGCTGAGCTGGTGGACTTGCGGTTGCCGTGGACGGCGGCGAGCGGCGCGGCGATCAATCTGCGGGTGGTGCGCGGGGCGCGGATCGCCATCGAGGGGCCCAATGGCAGCGGCAAGTCGACGCTGCTACGGGTGTTGGCCGGCGTGTTGGAGCCGGAGGCCGGCGTGGTGAAACGCTTCGCGACGACTGCACTGCTGGATCAGAATCTTGCATCGCTTCCGGACGAAGAGAGCGCGCTGGAATTACTTCAGCGCGCGAATCCGGGAGCGTTGGAAGGGACCTTGCGCACGCGCTTGGCATTGCTGGGGCTGGACGCCGAGCGCAGCCTGCGGCCGATGTGCACCCTGAGTGGGGGCGAGCGGATGAAGGCGGCGCTGGCGGCCGTGCTGTATGCGCAGGAGCCGCCGCAGCTGTTGCTGCTGGATGAGCCCGGGAATCATCTTGACCTGCCGTCGCTGGCCGCGTTGGAGGCGATGCTGCGGGGGTATTCCGGCAGCCTGGTGATCGTGTCGCACGATGACGCGTTGCTGGAGGCGGTGGGCGTGACGGCGCGTCACCGCCAGCCCGGCTGATGGGCCGTAGAGCCACGCCCTGCGTGGCTGCTTTTCGATCCGGCACCGCGAAGCCACGCAGGGCGTGGCTCTACGTCGGGTTGGTCCGGCAACCTGATGCCACGCGGCGCACCATCTGCCGCTCCCTACCCTCGCGCCCACACCGGAAATGCGTCCGGCAACAACGACCACAACATCGGCCCGGCGCGCATCTCTTCATCATTCAACAAGCACGCGTCGAGCTCCCGCCGTACCGCCTGCTCATCCATCGCCACCCCGATCACCGCCAGCTCCTGGCGGCGATCGCCCCACAGCGGATGCCACATCCGCTGCATCGCGGCGAACTCACGCGCATCACCCACCTCGTGCGGAGCCGGCAGCGCAGCGGTCCAGCACGACGCGTGCTGCCGCACCCAGCCTGCGTCCGTGTACGGAACCACCGGTGGCGGCAGCAGCGGCACGGTATCTTCCAGCCCCGCGTCCACCCGCTCGCGGGCGGCGTACCAGAAGCCCGCGGCCTGCGTACGCGTGGAAGCCCCCACGCTGGACAGCTCGCCTACCCAGTCCATGCGGTTGGCCAGCCAGAAGAACCCCTTGCTGCGGATCACGCTGTTCAACCCGCTTTCCAGCACACGGGCGAACCGCTGCGGATGGAACGGGCGACGTGCGCGGTAGACGAAGCTGCCGATCGCGTACTCCTCCGTCTCCGGCGTATGTTCGCCGCGCAGGGCCTGCATCCAGCCCGGGGCCAGCTGCGCGCGCACGTAGTCGAAACGCCGCGTATCCAGCAGCTCATGCGCCGGCACGTCGCCGTTGCGCGAAAGCACCAGACGCGCCTCGCGGTTCATCGCGCGCAGCACGGCGAGCGTCTGCTGCAGGGTATCGTCGTCCACCACGTCGCATTTGCTCACCACGATCACATTGGCGAACTCCACCTGTTCGGCCAGCAGGTCCACCACGCCGCGCGTGTCGTCCGCGCCGGCCTGCTGCCCGCGATCGGCCAGGCGATCGGTGGCGGCGAAATCGCGCAGGAAGTGCTCGCCATCCACCACCGTCACCAGCGTATCCAGCCGCGCGATGTCGCCCAGGCTGAAGCCGTGTTCGTCGCGCACATGGAAGGTGGCCGCCACCGGCATCGGCTCGGCAATGCCGGTGGACTCGATCAGCAGGTAGTCGTAGCGGCCGACAGCCGCGAGCCGGCGCACTTCCTGCAGCAGGTCGTCGCGCAGCGTGCAGCAGATGCAGCCGTTGCTGAACTCCACCAGCGTCTCCTCGGTGCGGCTCAGGGCAGCGCCGCCATCGCGCACCAGTTGCGCATCGACGTTGATCTCGCTCATGTCGTTGACGATCACCGCCACCTTGCGGCCCTCGCGGTTGCGCAGCAGCTGGTTGAGAAGCGTGGTCTTCCCGGCCCCCAGGAAGCCGGACAGCACCGTGACCGGCAGGCGGGAATCGGGGGGCGTGGCAGAAGCGTTCATGGCAGGGTCGGCGGGAGAGGAAGATAAATGTTACTGTATAACATCTGTTCCGCAAGGGCCCCCACCCGTGAAGTACGTTCCTTCCAGCCTGCTCGACGCAGGTGCCATCGCCTTGTCCACGCTGTGCCTGCTGCACTGCCTGGCCTTGCCGCTGCTTGCCGCAGCCCTGCCGTTACTGGGGGTGTGGGCCGAGGCAGAGTGGGTGCATGTGCTGTTCGTGGCGATCGCCGCGCCAACCACCGGCTTCGCGTTATGGCGCGCGCACCTGCATGCACCGCTGCCGCCAATGGCCGGAGTGGTCGCCGTGGCGGGATTGCTGTTCCTGCTGGCGGGGGCGGCGGAGTTTCCGAATCATGAGAGCGAAACCGTCATGACCGTTGCCGGCAGCCTGTTGTTGGCCGGGGTGCATGTGTGGAATGCGCGGCGTCGGCATCGCCACGCCTGACGCCCCCCCACGCCCGCCCCAACCGACGTAGAGCCACGCCCTGCGTGGCTT
>JAEWLO010000405.1 GCA_023457475.1 Pseudomonadota bacterium
TTCTTGCGCACGTGCTGGGGGTCCCAGATGCGGCCGTTCATGGCGATGTAAACGCCGCTCGACAGCGACTGCACGGCACCGATCGCACAGCCGCTGTTGAACTCCGCGTCCGAACCACGGAAACGCGCCGGGCTCAGCGCACCGGTCATCACGATGGTCTTGTCGGCGATGGTGCGCAGCACCTGACCGGTCTGCACCATCGAATCGGTGCCGTGGGTCACCAGCACGTGGCGGGTGGGCTGGGCAGCAATGGTGGCGCGGATCAGCTCGCGGTCTTCATCGGTGATGTGCAGCGAGTCCTTGCGCAGGATCGGGATCACGTTGAAACGGAAGGTCACGCCGAGTTCGCGCAGGATCATGCCGATCTGCGGATCGCCGATCTGATAGTCCGACTTGTCGTCGAAGTAGATCTTGTCGATCGTGCCACCGGTGGTGATGATCAGTAGGTCTTCCATTGCAGCAATCCTGGGTAGCGGTCTGGAACGACGCCCATGATACGGGGTTACCGCTTCCCGAACCGCTTGCGCAGGCCGGGTCCATTGGCCACGCCGATCACCGCCAGCGCCAGCAGGATCTCCGCCCAGGCCCAGATCGCCTGCTCCGGGTGGCTCCAGGCGGTCATCACGCCATGGCTGAACCAGAACAGCGCCAGCACGCCCGCCCAGAAGGCCGCGTTGCCACGGCGCAGGCGCAGCAGCACGGCCAGCAGCAGCGGCGGGGCGGTGAACACCAGTTGGCTCGCCAGCCAGTACTTGTCATGCGCGAACCACGCCGCGTACACCCCGGTCAAGGCCAGCAGCAGCACCGCCAGCACCCCGTCGCGCAGGCTCATGCCAGCCGCCGTGCGATGTCGGCCACGCGCCGGCCCAGCGCCCGGGCCAGCACGGCTTCATCGTCGCTGGGCACCGGGTTGTCGTCGGCACCGGCCACGTGGCTGGCCCCGTAAGGCGTTCCGCCGGTGGTGGTGTGGCTCAGCGCGGGCTCGGTGAAGGGAATGCCCACGATCAGGCAGCCGTGGTGCAGCAGCGGTACCTGCATGGACAGCAGGGTGGATTCCTGGCCGCCATGCAGCGAGGCGGTCGAAGTGAACACACCGGCCGGCTTACCCGCCAGCGTGCCGTTCACCCATTCGGCACCCAGCCCGTCGAGAAAGTGCTTCACCGGGGCCGCCATGTTGCCGAACCGGGTCGGGCTGCCCAACAGCAGGCCGCTGCAGTCGGCCAGGTCGTCCACGCTCACATAGGGGGCTCCGTCATCCGGTACCGGGGGGCGCGCCGTCTGGGTCACCGCGGCGACCGGTGGCACGGTGCGCAGGCGCGCGCTCATGCCCGGCACCTCGCCGACGCCGCGCGCGATCTGGCGCGCAAGCCGCGCCACTGAACCGCCGCGGCTGTAGTACAGCACCAGGATCTCCGCCATCTCGCTTCCACATCGTTCCGGAACAGCCCGCAGTATGGCAACGCAGCGCCATGGCGGACAGACCTTGCACCCGGCTTCAGGTACGCTTGCCCTCAATGGAACCCTTGGACACCGTCAATCTGTGGATGGAGCGCGTGCGCGATCGCGCGCGTACCGCCAGTTTCGGCCGCTTCCTGTGGCGTCGTTTTCTGGACGACCGCCTGTTCCAGGCAGCCGCGTCGCTGGCCTACACCACCGTGTTCGCGCTGGTGCCGCTGGCCATCGTGGTATTCGGCGTGCTGTCGGCCTTCCCGATGTTCGACCGCTGGAGCGACACCCTCAGCGACTACGTTTTCTCCAACTTCGTGCCGAACGCGGCGCGTGCCGC
The DNA here is from genome assembly GCA_023457475.1 of Pseudomonadota bacterium. Classification (GTDB taxonomy): domain Bacteria; phylum Pseudomonadota; class Gammaproteobacteria; order Xanthomonadales; family Xanthomonadaceae; genus Stenotrophomonas. The sequence goes on from JAEWLO010000405.1 coordinate 1,787, forward strand.
CGAGGGTTACCTCCGGCAGTTCTCGGCCAGCGCGGGGCAGCTCACCGCCGCCGGTTTCATCGCCCTGGTGGTGTCGCTGCTGATCACCCTCAACAGCGTGGAGCAGACGTTCAACCAGATCTGGCGGGTGAGCTCGGCGCGGCCGCGGCTGACCCGCTTCCTGGTTTACTGGACCGTACTGACGCTGGGCGCGATGCTGGCGGCGGCGTCGCTGGCCGTCTCGGCGCGGGTGTTCGCACTGCCCCTGTTCGGCACCACCGAAGGTCGTCTGCTGGCCAATGTCTCGCTGACCCTGGCCCCGATCCTGATCGAGTTCGTCTGCATCATGCTGGTCTACCGCGTGGTCCCGCACCATACGGTGAAATGGCGGCACGCGGTGCCCGGCGCGGTGCTGGCGGTGGTGATGCTGGAACTGGTGAAGTGGGGCATGGGGGCGTACCTCGGCAGCTTCCAGTCCTACCAGAAGCTGTACGGCACGGTGGCGTTCGTGCCGATCCTGCTGCTGTGGATCTACCTGTGCTGGGTGTCGGTGCTGCTGGGCGCGTCGCTGGCCTCGTCGATCGCCGCGTTCCGGTATCAGCCGGCGGAACTGCGGCTGCCCACCGGGTACGAGATGTACGGTCTGCTGCGCCTGATCGGCCGGTTCCAGCAGGCCCGCGAAGACGGTCGCAGCCTGGACGACGACGAGATCCTGCGCCTGGAGCCGATGCTCACCGATTCGCTGCTGCAGACCATGCTGTGCGACCTGGAAGCGATCCGCGTGGTCCGCCGCGACGAGCGCGGCGACTGGCTGCTGGCGCGCGACCTGGAACGGCTGACCCTGGCCGATCTCTACGAAACCACGCAGATGCGCATTCCGGTCAAGGAAGCCTGGCTTCCCTACCGCGATGACAGCCTGGGCACCGCCTCGGTGACCGCCCTCGATGCGCTGCGGCTGCCGCTGCGCGAACTGCTCAAGCGTCGCGTCAGCGACATCTACCGCCCCCCCGGAGACGCTTCATGACCTCACGTACCCTGCTGCTGGGCCTGGCCCTGCTCACCCTGGCCGCCTGCAAGCCGCCGTCCGAGCCGGCCGCTCCGGCCACTCCCGCTCCCGCTCCGTCGGCCGAGCCGGCTGCCCCCGCTGATCCGGCGGTGGTCGATACCGACCGCAAGACCGTCGCCCAGCCGCGCCTGGTGTTGCCGGCGATCGATGGCAGCACCTACGACCTGGCCGCGCACCGTGGCAAATGGGTCGTGGTGAATTTCTGGGCCACCTGGTGCGCGCCGTGCCGCAAGGAAATGCCCGAGCTCTCCGCCCTGCATGCGATGCGCAGCGAGATCGAAGTGGTGGGCCTGGCCTACGAGGACATCGAACTGCCGGAAATGAAGGCCTTCCTCGAGAAGCGCCCGGTGACGTACCCGATCGTGATCGTGGACACCTACAACCCGCCGGAAGACTTCGCCATTCCGCGCGGCCTGCCGATGACCTACCTGATCGCCCCGGACGGCAAGGTGGCCAAGGAGTTCCTGGGCCCGGTGACGGCCGCCGACATCGAGGCCATCGTAAAGCCGTAACGCCAGGCGTTGCCCGGCCCACGGGAACCGATCACCGCGCGGGTGTCCGGACGACTTCGGTCAACGCTAAACGCCGGTCGGTTCATCGTGGCGTCGTTGCACCGCCGCCGGACGCTTGTGCCGCGCTGCGCGCGGTGTCCGGCCAACGGCCGGGGCTACCGATTTGCCGTGAACGAAACAGGATCTGGATAAGCCCA
>JAEWLO010000406.1 GCA_023457475.1 Pseudomonadota bacterium
CACATCAATGATGGAAACAAAGGACGGGGGCGAAAGCCCCCGTCCTTTTTGCTGCACCCGAACTTGGCAACGCGCGGCGCTTGTGGCCGAATCCGGACAGGTCGTCCGCTTCCGCAACACGTCACGGAGGGTGATGGATGTTTGCCGTGGTTCCCGATCCGATTCCGGCCCGCATGAAGGGCCTCAACCGCGCTGAAATCTGCGACTCGAATTTCATCGAGTTCGTCCGTCAATGGCACGGACGGCCCGGTCGGGCACCGGCCCCGGACGCGCCGATTCTCCAGGGCAGCACGCTCACCGCCGCCGGCTTCGATGCGTTGTTCGAATCGCAGCTGATCAGCCGCCACCTCGATCTGATGGCACGCGTACTGCGTGTGCAGAACAAGGTCTTCTACACCATCGGCTCGGCCGGCCATGAAGGCAACGCACTGGTGGCGCGGCTGGCCCGGCACACCGATCCGGCATTCCTGCACTACCGCTCCGGCGCGTTCATGGCCGAGCGCTTCCGCCATCTGCCGGACATGGACCCGGTGATGGATACAGCGTTGTCGTTCGCGGCAAGCCGCGACGACCCGGCAAGCGGCGGCCGGCACAAGGTGTGGGGCAGCCGACCGCTGTGGGTGCTGCCCCAGACCTCGACGATCGCCTCGCACCTGCCCAAGGCGCTGGGCACCGCGTTGGCGATCGAAAGCGCGCGCCGTATCGGCCACCGCCTGCCGGTGCCTGAAGACAGTGTGGTGATCTGCTCGTTCGGCGACGCTTCGGCCAACCATGCGACCGCGCAGACCGCGTTCAACACGGCCGCCTGGGCGGCGTACCAGCGCCTGCCGGCTCCGATTCTGTTTGTCTGCGAGGACAACGGCATCGGCATCTCGGTAAAGACCCCGACCGGCTGGATCGCCGACAGTTTCAGCCACCGGCCCGGCCTGGACTACTTCCATGCCGATGGGCTGGACCTGGCGGCTGGCCACGCGCAGGTCCAACGCGCGCTGGAACACTGCCGTTACACCCGCCGCCCGACCTTCCTCCACCTGCGTACCACGCGCCTGATGGGCCACGCCGGTACGGATTTCGAGATCGAATGGCGGCCCCTGGCCGAGCTGTGCGCGGTCGAGGCGGCCGACCCGCTGCTGCGCTCGGCGCAGATCGCGCTGGAGTCCGGTGCGTGGACGGCTGAGCGGATCCTCGCGCTCTATGAAGCCGTTCGCGCGCGCTGCTTCGCCGCCGCAGAGGCGGCCGATGCCCGGCCCAAGCTGGAGGCGCTGGCCGACATCGTTGCGCCCCTGGCTCCCTACTCGCCGGCGGCGGTGCATGCTGAGGCCAGCCGGGTACCGCCGGGGGAAGAGCGCGTATTGGCGTTCGGCGGCTCCGACGCACTGCCTGAGCGCCAGCCGCCCCGCCACCTCGCCGTGCAGATCAACCAGGCCCTGCACGACCTGCTGTGCAAGTACCCGGCCGCGCTGCTGTTCGGCGAGGATGTGGCGCAGAAAGGCGGGGTATACACGGTCACCAAGGGGCTGCTCAAGGCGTTTGGCCCGCGGCGGGTGTTCAACACGCTGCTGGACGAGACCATGATCCTGGGCATGGCGCAGGGCCTGGCCAACCTGGGAATGCTGCCGGTACCGGAGATCCAGTACCTGGCCTACCTGCACAACGCGGCCGACCAGCTGCGGGGTGAGGCCTGCTCGCTGCAGTTCTTCTCCAACGATCAGTACCGCAATCCGATGCTGGTGCGCATCGCCGGGCTGGGCTACCAGAAGGGATTCGGCGGCCACTTCCACAACGACAACTCCATCGCCGCGCTGCGTGACATTCCCGGGCTGGTGGTGGGCTGCCCATCGCGTGGTGATGATGCGGCGATGATGCTGCGCACCCTGGCGGCGCTGGCCCAGGTGGATGGACGGGTAGCGGTGTTCCTGGAGCCGATCGCGCTGTACATGACCAAGGATCTGCATGCGCCGGGCGATGGCCAGTGGCTGTTTCCGTACCCCTCGCCGGAGCAGGCGCTGGTGCTGGGCGAGGGGCGGGTCTACTCACCCGAGGCCAACGACCTGGTCATCTTCACCTATGGCAACGGGGTGCCGATGAGCCTGCGTGCCGCGCGCGGGATCGAACTCGAGCAGGGCTGGCAGGTACGGGTGGTGGACCTGCGCTGGCTGGTGCCGCTCAACGCCGGCTTCATCGCAGAACAGGCGGCCGACGCCCGGCGGGTGCTGGTGGTGGACGAAGGTCGCCATAGCGCCGGGGTGGGCGAGGGGGTGGTGACGGCGCTGGTGGAGGCAGGATTCGGGCACCTGCCGCTGCAGCGGGTCAGTGGGGCCGATACCTATACGCCGCTCGCAGGGGCAGCAATGTGCGTGCTTCCAAGCGACAATGCGGTGGTGAGCGCCGCGCGGGTGTTGGCGCAGGAAGACTGACTGATGTGTGGATTGGCAGGAATGCTGTTGGCGGCCCCGGCAACGGAACAGGCCGCGCTGGAATCGCTGGCCGGGCGGATGGGCGATGCCCTGCTGCATCGTGGGCCGGATGATCGCGGGGTGTGGGCCGACGCGGCTCATGGCATCGCGCTCGCGCACCGGCGCCTGAGCATCCTCGATCTCTCGCCGCTGGGTCACCAGCCGATGGCCTCCGTCGACGGTCGCTACGTGCTGGCCTACAACGGCGAGGTCTATAACTTCGCCGCATTGCGGGCCGAGCTTGAGACGCTGGGCCATGCCTTCCGCGGGCACTCGGATACCGAAGTGCTGCTGGCGGCGTTCGTGGCATGGGGTGTGGACGAGACCCTGCAGCGTGCCAATGGCATGTTCGCCATCGCTCTGTGGGACCGCGACGAACAGTGCCTGTGGCTGGCCCGCGACCGGGTCGGCAAGAAGCCGCTGTACTACGGCTGGGCCGGTGAGGACCTGGTGTTCGGTTCCGAGCTGAAGGCGCTATGGCAGCACCCGGGCTTCGACAACGACGTCAATCGTGATGCGCTGACCCTGCTGATGCGGCTGGACTACATTCCTGCCCCGCACTGCATCCACGAGCGCAGTTTCAAGCTGATGCCTGGCCGCGTGCTGCGGTTGGACGCGGCGGCGGTGGCCGCGGGCGCGGCCGCGCACCGCCCGGATCAGCAGCAGGTTCCGTTCTGGAATGCACGCGAGCGCATGCAGTACGCGCTGGCGGTACCGTTCGCCGGCAGCGACGAGGATGCCGAGTTCCAGCTCGACGGCCTGCTGCGCGACGCGGTGGGGTTGCGGATGGTGGCCGACGTGCCGGTGGGTGTGTTCCTGTCCGGTGGCACCGATTCTTCGGTGGTGGCCTCGCTGATGCAGGCGCAGTCCTCCACGCCGATCCATAGTTTCAGCATTGGCTTCGAGGGCTCCGATCACGACGAGGCACCGCTGGCCAAGGCGCTGGCCGGGCATCTGGGTACCGACCACACCGAACTGTATGTCAGCGGTGCCGACGCGCTGGCGGTGGTGCCGCAGTTGCCGGACATGTTCGACGAGCCATTCGC
>JAEWLO010000407.1 GCA_023457475.1 Pseudomonadota bacterium
GTTGGGGCCGACACCGCGAAGCCACGCAGGGCGTGGCTCTACGCCGGTCCCATCCCGTACCGCGAAGCCGGGTGCCGCGATGCACCGTGCCGCCTGTTGACACCCGCCACGCGGGTCCGCCCGCTAAACTGGGCACATGACTGAATTCATCCCTCCCGGCACCCGCTACCACGCCCTGCCCTCGCCCTTCGCCTTCAAGCGCGGCGGCCATCTGCATGGGGCACACGTGGCTTTCGAGACCTGGGGCACCTTGAACGCCGAGGCCGGCAACGCTGTATTGATCGTCACCGGCCTGTCCCCGGACGCACACGCGGCGGCCAACGCCGATAACCCCGCGCCCGGCTGGTGGGAGGCCATGGTCGGCCCCGGCAAGCCGATCGATACCGGGCGATGGTTTGTGGTCTGCGTGAACTCGCTCGGCAGCTGCAAGGGCTCCACCGGCCCGGCCTCCATCGACCCGACCACCGGCGAACCCTACCGGCTCAGCTATCCCGAACTCTCCATCGAAGACGGCGCGCGCGCCGCCGTCGACGTAGTGCGCGCGCTGGGCATCACCGAACTGGCCTGTGTCATCGGCAACTCCATGGGCGGCATGACCGCACTGGCGTTGTTGCACCAGCATCCCGGCATCGCCCGCAGCCACATCAACATTTCCGGCAGTGCGCAGGCCCTGCCGTTCTCCATTGCCATCCGCTCGCTGCAGCGCGAGGCCATCCGTCTGGATCCGCAGTGGAATGGCGGGCGGTACACGGACACCGACTACCCCGAATCCGGCATGCGCATGGCGCGCAAGCTGGGGGTCATCACCTACCGTTCGGCGCTGGAATGGGACGGACGTTTCGGTCGTGTGCGCCTGGACTCGGACCAGACCGACGATGACCCGTTCGGGCTGGAGTTCCAGGTCGAAAGCTATCTGGAAGGCCATGCCCGCCGCTTCGTACGGTTCTTCGACCCCAACTGCTACCTTTACCTGAGCCGCTCCATGGACTGGTTCGACCTGGCCGAATATGCCGGCGGCGACGTCATGGCCGGTCTCGCACAGATCAAGGTGCAGAAGGCGTTGGCCATCGGCGCGAACACCGATATCCTGTTCCCGGTGCAGCAGCAACAGCAGATTGCCGAGGGACTGCGCGCGGGTGGAGCCGACGCGCAATTCATCGGATTGGACTCGCCACAGGGACACGATGCGTTTCTGGTGGATTTCGAGCGGTTCGGGCCAGCGGTGCGTAATTTCCTCAAAGAACTCTGAACCTCCATGCGACACCAGGGCACGCTGATCGACTGGGATGATGCGCGCGGCTTCGGGTTCGTGCAGCCGCACGGCGGCGGCGAACGCTGCTTCGTGCATATCCGCGCGTTCGCCGCACGTGACCGAAGGCCTGCCAACGGCATGGTCATCACCTATGAAGTACAGCGTGATCCCAAGGGGCGTTGCAACGCGGTAGCGGTGAGATTCGCTGTGCAACGCGACGGCACGCGAAGGCTCCCGTCAAAGGCACCCGGCCGGGATTGGCTTCCTCGCAGTACCCTTGCCGTGGGGTTCCTCGGGGGCCTGGCCGCGGGTGTCGCCGCACTGGGATGGCCGGTGTGGATTCTGTTCGCCTACCTGGCAGCCAGCGGGGTGACTTTCCTGTTCTACTGGCAGGATAAGATCGCCGCGCGACGAGACAAGCAGCGCACCCCTGAAAAAACGCTGCAGCTTCTTTCCCTGCTGTCGGGTTGGCCGGGTGCGCTCATCGCTCAATCGCTGCTGCGCCACAAGAATCGCAAAACGTCGTTTCAAGTGGTGTTCTGGGCTGTGGTTATCGTCAACGTGAGCGCACTTGTCTGGTGGCTCAAAGGCGCGACCCCATGATGCGGACCTTGTCGTGACTCGACCATGGCCTTCACACGCTCATTTGCTATCGTGCACTCCGTATTCAGCCCGCCCTCTGGAATTCCATGCCTCGCAAGCCGTCAGCCACCCCCTTCGCAAACCGATTGAAGGCCACGCTGGCCGCCGCCGTCGCGCGGTCGGGAATGGATGAAAGAGCGCTGCTGAAGGCAGCGACGAAAGAAGCTTTCGAACGCGTTACGCTGCTGCTGAGCGCCAGCTACGCGGATTTCAGCCCGGAGCAGCAGCGCAGGATCCGGGCGGCCGTGGGTGCCGATGCAGCGAGTGCCACGGTGAAACCCGTACGCGCGGCCAAGCCCGTAGCGAAAGAGGCAACGCCTCGTTTCTGGCTGCCGCACAGCGGTGTCACCTGGTCCGGGCGCGGGCGTGCACCGCAGGCATTTCTGGCGTGGGAGGGCACGGTGGCGCATACCGAGTGGAAAAAGCACCATCCCGATGAGCGTTTCCCGAAGTATCCCGGCTGATCCTGCAGAACAGCCCGGCGGCGCAGCACCCACCCCCCGTGTAGAGCCACGCCCTGCGTGGCTTCGCGCAACCCACCTCACCCGTAGAGCCACGCCCTGCGTGGCTTCGCGCAACCCACCTCACCCGTAGAGCCACGCCCTGCGTGGCTT
>JAEWLO010000408.1 GCA_023457475.1 Pseudomonadota bacterium
GGGCGTGGCTCTACAACGGGCTTTCCGTCCAATACCAATGCCACGGTTCGTACACGATGCCATGCGGGTTATCACGCGGATAGCTCATCCGGAAGCCATGCGTGCCGGCATGCGCCTGCAGCCACGCAAACCCAGGCGTCGCTTCGAAGCTCTCCTCGGCGGGCGGCTCGCCAGGACTGCTGATGTCCAATGCGCGGCCACTGTGGTGCTCGCTGTAACCCGGCGCGGCATTCACCTGCAGGATTTCCTGCACGGACAGCCCCCGTGCGCGTTTGCGCTCGAAGATGCCCAACTGGTAATCGTGGCTGCGGTAGCCGGAGATCGCCTGCAGGGCGATGCCCTCGCGGGCGGCATGCTGCTGCAGGCGTCGCCAGGCGAGCGCCGCGCCGTGCAGCAGCCAGAGCGGGCGACGGTAACGGTCGAAGCCGGCCAGGCGTAGCTGCGCGGGCTCGGCTTCCAGGGCCAGCCCGGTATCCGCCTCGTAACCGTCCGCATCGATCTCCAGCTGCGCCAGCCGCGCCTGCAGCCCTGCCAGTGGCAGGGTGGCGTCCGGTTGCAGCCCACGTGCCCGGCCGTGCTGGAGGACATCCAGCGCGTCCAGTGCCGCATCGATGCCCGGCTCGCGCATCAGACGGGGTACCAACGGCAGCACGCCCCGCGCATTGACCGCGGCCAGATAGCGCCCGTCGCCCTTGCGGCGCAGCACGTGGGACGCGCCGGCCAGGGCCCGGGCGTCGGCGTTGCTGCGGGCACGCAGCAGGCCGGCGGGCCAGAGTTCGATATCGGCGGTGTTGATCAGCAGGGCAGGGTGATCGCGCATGGGCCCAGCTTAGCGCGCTGCCGCCGCATTCAGGGTTTCAAGCAGTACACGCGGCTGTTCCGGGCTGATCAGCAGGGCGCTGCCGTCGCGCAGCGGCAGGTGCAGCACCCGGCTGCTGTCGGTCACAAGGCAGAATGCTTTCCGGCTGCCGATCCGGTAATGCCCGGACTGGAACCCCGGCATTCCGAACCCGTTGATCTTCAGTCCCGGCTTGAGCTCGGTGTGCTCGGCCAGGTCCACGATGCGTGCCCGCTCCAGCGCCATCGAAGCCACCGGCACCCGCTTGCGGTAGAGCGTGGACACGACCTCGAGCTGGCCATCCATCAGCCGCAGGCGCCGACGACGATAGGCCCAGGTCAGTACGCCGCAGAGCAGCAGCAGGAATGGCACGGTGAGGCCGACATCCATCGCGGTGCGTTGCGGGTGCGCCAGATTCGTCCCGGCCACCAGGGCGATGACGCCGAGCATGGGCACCCAGAGCCAGAGGATTCTCCAGGCGGGTGTTGAAGCAACGGCGAAATCCTTCGGCGTCGTCGTCGCGGTGGTCATGAGCGGGCCTCGATCCAGCGCGCCACGTCGTCGATCAGCGCGGTGCTGACATGACCCGCCTGCTGGTACTCGGCCAGCGAACCCGGTCCGTCACCGGCAATGCCGAGGTGATTGAGCGTGTCGTAGCGCTGCAGCGTCGCGGTGCCGGACAAGGCGCGCGACCACAGTGTCCAGTCGGTATCGATCACCTGGAAATCCCGGCCACCGTGCAGCACCAGAACCGGTTGCTGCAGCCCCTTCGCATCGGCAACGGGATCGATCTGCTCCAGCGTGCGCCAGTAGTGGGCAGGCAGGCCTAGCGGCAATGTACTCGCCGGCACGTCCGCCGTGCCGCGAGCGGCGGCGATCTGTGTGTCCAGGCGGTCCAGTACCGCCTGCTCTTCGGGGCTGATGGTGCCATCCAGACCGAACAGATGCCGATGCTGCTCGGGCATCAGATCCAGCAGCGAGCGCGCCGGTGCCGACCACAACACCACGCCAGCCACCTGGCCCGAACGGGTGGCGATGCGGGGTGCCAGCATGCCGCCCTGGCTGTGGCCCATCACGTAGATGTGCTTCGCGTCGATCGCGGGTGTCCGCGCGAGCAGGGCCACTGCGGCGACCGCGTCGTCGGTGATCTCGTCATCCACCGTGAAGTCGCCGCTGAAGTCGTGCGGGCGCACGCGGGTGCGCTTCTCATAGCGCAGCACCGCGATGCCCTGCGCGGCAAGGCCGCGCGCCACGTCCAGGAACGGTCGGTTGCGGCCGATGGTCTCGTTGCGGTCCTGCGGACCGGAGCCGTGCACCAGCACCACGGCGCGGAACGGCCCGTTGCCGTTCGGCACGGCCAGCGTGGCCGGCAGCGCCCCGTTGGTGGTGTTGATCTCCAGCTCCTGTTCCCGGTAGCTGGCACCGGCCGGTACGGGCGGCGGCGGTGGGGTGGCCCGGGCGGGCTGGAAGAACAGGCCGGCAACGCGGCCTTCCGCATCGACGGCGATGCTCGCGTTGACGGGCCCCGCGGCGAACTCCAGCGGCTGCAGCACCACCTGCATGCCCTGCTGCGGAACGACCCGCGCGGTGCCCCGCGACTTCAGGCCGCCCATCTGCTGCCACACCGCTTTCAGGGAGGCCGCAGGCACCGCCTTGGCCATCTCCGGCGTGAACATGGCCTCTGCCGCCGCCATGTCACCGGCCTGCAGCTTGTCCAGCAGCGTGCTGGCCGTTTGTTCCGGAGTGGCGGCAGTCGCAGCCAGCGCCACGGAAACGAGCAGCAGGCTGCCCATGCGAAGGAGGCGTCGGCGCATGTCAGAGTTCCTTCTTGAAGAACAGCAGCGCCGCGGTCATCGGGGCGGCGAACACCACGTTGACCAGTTCCCAGCCGAGGTGTCCCTGCCGGCTGAGTTCGGCCTGGATATCGTCGGCCTTGATGCCGGTCCAGCCCGGTTTCACTTCCACGGTGAGGTAGCTCCAGCGCCTGCTCATTCAGTGTTCTCCGCATCCGGTTTGGGTTTGGGGAGACGCCCTGCCTTGCGCAGGGCATCACGCAGTACGTATTCGATCTGCGCGTTGAGGCTGCGCAGCTCGTCATCGGCCCAGCGCTGCGCCGCCGCGAGGACGTCGGCGTTGATGCGCAGCGGATAGGCTTTCTTTTCAGTCATGGGACATCAGTACAGCGAGCCGGCGTTGACGATCGGTTGGGTGCCACGGTCCGAACAGAGTACCGTGAGCAGGTTGCTGACCATGTGTGCCTTGCGCTCTTCATCGAGCTGCACCACGCCGTTTTTCTGCAGTTCGGCCAGGGCCATTTCGACCATGCCCACCGCGCCGGCCACGATGCGGGTACGTGCGGCGATCACCGCGTTGGCCTGCTGGCGCTGCAGCATGGCCTGGGCGATTTCAGGCGCGTAGGCCAGGTGGCTGATGCGCGCATCCAGGACCTGTACGCCGGCATCGGCCAGGCGTTCGGCCAGTTCATCCTTGAGGTGCTGGGAAATCTCGGCGGCGTGGCTGCGCAACGACAGCTGGCCCTCTTCATGCTGGTCGTACGGATAGCTGGTGGCCATCGCGCGCAGCGCGGATTCGGACTGGATGTGCACGAAGCTCTCGTAGTCGTCCACGTTGTAGACCGCCTCGGAGGCGTCCACCACCTGCCAGACGATCACCGCGGCGATCTCGATCGGGCTGCCATCCAGTTCGTTGACCTTGAGCTTGCCGCTTTCGAAGTTGCGCACGCGCTGGCTGACCTTCTTCTTGCTGAAGAAGGGATTGTTCCAGCGCAGGCCGTTGTCCTTGACCGTGCCCACGTACTTGCCGAACAGGCTGAGCACGGCGGCCTGGTTGGGCTGCACGGTGTACAGGCCGGTCAGGCTGAGCAGGGCCACCAGTCCCAGGACAAACGCACCGACGATCAGCAGCGGCTGGACGTTCCCGCGCTGCACGCCGACCACGAACATCCACACGGCCACGGCCAGCAGGCCGAGGACCAGCAGCAGGAAGGGCAGGCCGGACAACGAGCGGACGGGTTTCTCTTTCATGGCGGGGCTTCCTTGTGCGAGGGTTTTGAGTAGTTGATATCAAAATGATATCAAGTGCAATACCCGGCCCAGGCCCGATGGCCAGTGTCTGTCCGGAGCGCGTAACAGGTCGGTAGAGCCACGCCCTGCGTGGCTGCACCCCGTCCCGAAGTAAAATGCCGCTCTCTCCAGATGCTTCCGGACACCCCCATGACCACCCTCGCCACCCCCCTGTCTCCTTCCGCCACCCGTGTTCTGCTGCTGGGCTCGGGCGAACTGGGCAAGGAGGTCGCCCTCGAGCTGCAGCGGCTGGGCGTTGAGGTGATCGCGGCGGACCGCTACGCCAACGCGCCAGCCATGCAGGTGGCGCACCGCTCGCACGTGATCGACATGCTGGATGCGATGGCGCTGCGCGCGCTGATCGCACAGGAACAGCCGCACCTGATCGTGCCGGAGATCGAGGCCATCCATACCGAAACCCTGGTGCAGCTGGAGCAGGAAACCGGCCAGCGGGTCGTACCGACCGCGCGCGCGGCGCGGCTGACCATGGACCGCGAGGGCATCCGCCGGCTGGCGGCGGAAACGCTGGGTCTGCCCACGTCGCCGTACCGCTTCGTGGATACCGAAGCCGAGTACCGCGCGGCGGTGGCGGCGATCGGCCTGCCGTGCGTGGTGAAGCCGGTGATGTCGTCCTCGGGCAAGGGCCAGAGCACATTGCGCGGCGAGGCGGATATCGCGCCGGCCTGGGAGTACGCGCAGACCGGTGGGCG
>JAEWLO010000409.1 GCA_023457475.1 Pseudomonadota bacterium
CCACCCAGCCGCGGTTGGACAGCAACCCGATACGCAGCACCTCCGCAGGGGGCAACTGCAGCAGCACCGTTTCGCCGGGGACCACGGTCGCGGCAGGATCCGCCGCAGCAGGGGCGTCGGGATTGTCGGGCAGCGGCGGCGGCACGGCCTGGCCGCGCTGGCGTACCAGTTGCTCCAGGGCGAGTGCCTGGGACAGCTTCAGCACGCGCATCTCCGCTTCCGGACGATTGCCGCCGGCCGACTCCAGCCGCAGCTCGGCCACCCCGAACACACGGTGCAGCGGGTTCTGGTGCACCACCACGTTGTGGATGCGCGCGAAGGGAATCTCGCGCCGGTTCCGAGAGACCACGCCGCTGCGCACGCTGATCGCCTCGCGGCTGATCTGATAGCGGAAGCTCAGGTACTGCAGGATCGACACCCCCACCAGCACCACGATGACCACGGCGGCGGCCAGGTACGACCACAGCTCGTCGCGGTCGCCGCGCCCGCCGAACACCAGCAGCGCCACCAGCGGCAGCAGGAACTGACGCAGCTGCATCAGCAGCACGAACAGCCAGGACCAGGGATGCAGGCGCTGGTCCGGCGCGCCTTCGACCGGAGGCAGCGTGCTCACAGCGCGTCGTCGTCCTGGTCCAGCTGCCGGCCCAGGGTGTCGCGCAGGCGCTCGGCGTCGGCGTGGTCCAGCCCGCCCAGGGTGACCGCGCTGAAGCGGCTGCCGGCGGTGTGCACCACCAGCGTGGCCAGCTGCGCGGCGCGTTCGATCGGGCCCCGGCGCAGGTCCAGGTGCTGCACGCGGGACAGGGGGACACGGGTATCCAGCTGCCACATCAGCTCGCGGCGCACGCCAAGCCCCTGCGCGTCGAGCCGCCACCAGGTGCGACGCTGGCGGCGGAAGCCCAGGCCCGCGCCGGCCAGCGCGCCCAGCACCACCAGCCCTGCCACCGCCACCGCGGGCAGCGGCAGCCGCAGCACCATCCACGGAATGCCCAGCGCCAGGCCCGCCAGCACCGCACCGGTGATCGCACCGCCTACTGCCGCCATCTTTGCCGCGCGCACGGGCAACCGCTGCCAGCCGGTATCCGGGGGCAACGGGGGAGGAACAGCGGAGGAAACGGCGGAAGACTCGTCGATCACGGCACGGCGCTCGGCAACAGGTGGAACAGTCGCGCCGACGGTAGCAGGTTGCAGCGGGCTATTGCGCGGCCTGGATCAGCGCATCCACGTCGAGCAGGTGTCCGGCGCGTTCGGCCTTGGTGCGCAGGTAGTGCTCGTTTTCCGCGGTGATGTCACCGGTCACGGGCACGCACTCGACCACGTCGATGCCGGCGTGGCGCAGGCGCTGGGCCTTGGTCGGATTGTTGCTGAGCAGCTGGACGCGCTCCACGCCCAGCCCCTGCAGCATCGCCACCGCGCTGCCGTAGCGGCGCTCGTCGGCCCCGAAGCCCAGCTGCGCGTCGGCGTCGATGGTGTCCAGGCCGTCGTGCTGGTAGCCATAGGCGCGCATCTTCGCGGCGATACCGGTGCCGCGGCCTTCCTGGTCAAGATAGAGCAGGATGCCGCCGCCCAGCGCCTGCAGCTTGCGCAGGCCGCGCCGCAGCTGGTCGCCGCAGTCGCACTTGAGCGAACCGAACAGGTCGCCCGTGAGGCAGGAGGAGTGCACGCGCACCGGCACCACGCCGGACAGGTCCGGAGTGCCGACGATGATCGCCACCTGGTCGCGCTGGGCCACGCCGCCACGGAACACCGCGAACTCGGTCATGCCCACGTCACGCAGCGGCACCGGCGAGCGCGCCACCAGCTCGTAGGCGTGTGCGGCCTGTTCGGCCCCCTGCTGCAGGTCGCACAGCGACACCTGCGCACAGCTGTCGAAGCGGGTGTCGCCCGGTTCCAGCAGCACACCCACCGTGGCCGGCAGCAGCAGCCCGAGCCGGGCCACCTCTACCGCGCCGGCATCCAGCGCCTGGCCGGCACTCCATCCGGCCGGCATCGGCTCGGGTTCACGCAGGTAGCTGAGCGAGGGCAGGGCATCGAAGTCGATCCCGGCCAGCGGCACGCGCGCGCCGTGCTCGGCGCTCACGCCCAGCACGCGTGCGCGCGTGGAGGTGAGGAACAGATAGTGCTGCCCGGCCGCGACCTCGGCGAACGCCGCAAAGCTGCTGCGGGTGCTGCTGTCCAGGGCGATGAAGGCCAGCCGCTGGCCCTGGCCGTCGTCGATCACCACCGGGCGGCCGGCACGCAGTTCGGCCACCGCGCGCTCGCAGCGGATCGCGGAAGGGTCGCCGAACGGGGAGGGGGCAGTGGAGGACATGACAGGGACCGTGGGGGACATCGTGAATGACAGTGTGGGGGCGGGGACCGCCGGTTCAATCAAAACGGACGTGACACAGTGTCGCGCTCAGTGTGGATGGCGCTCGGTGGCGTAGGGATCGCCTTCGCCCGATTCCGGCGGACGCAGCGTGTAACGCTTGTAGGTCCACTGGTACTGGGCGGGATCGCGCCGGGCGATCCGCTCGATGCCGGCATTGAGCACGCTGGCGGCGGTGCGCGGGTCCGGGTCGGCCACGCCGGGCGCGGTGGGTTCGATATGCAGGGCGAACTGCATGTCCGGCCCGATGCGCTCGCACCAGCCGTACAGCACGGTAGCCCCGGTCCGCTCGGCCAGCCGGTTGACCAGGGTCATGGTCAGCGCCTCCACGCCGAAGAACGGCGCGAACACCCCGTCGCCGGCCTTGGGCTGCTGGTCGGGCAGGATGCCGGTGGCCCCGCCGTCCTTCAGTACCTTGAACAGCTGGCGCACCGCCGGGCCTTCCGCCCGCACCTGCTGCACGTTGTCGCCGCCGCGCACCAGCTGCAGGAACTCATCGCCGACGTCCTCCTCCGGTGCCTTGTAGACGATGGCGATCGGCCCGCGCGACGCCAGCCACTGGTTCAACAGCTCCCAGTTGCCGTAGTGCGGCGCGGCCACGATCACGCCCTTGCCGCTGGCCAGGGCGGCGTCGTACAGCGCCTCGCCGTGGCGTTCGCGCAGCAGCGCCAGGTTCTTCTCACGGGGCTGCGTCCACAGGCGCAGGGTCTCCACCGCCTGCAGCGCGGTGGAGCGCAGCACGTCGCGGTGCAGGGTGGCGCGCTCAGCGTCGCCCAGCTCCGGGTAGGCCAGCTCCAGGTTGCGACGGGTGACACGGCTCTCGCGGGCGTTGAGACGGATCCACAGCCAGGCCAGCGCGTGCGCGAAGGCGCGCAGCCAGGACCAGGGCAGGCGGGTGAACAGGGCGGCGGCGCGGTAGGCCAGGCGGGCGGTGGTTTGCGGTTTCATCGGGGCAGAGTCTAGCGGCTGAGCGCGACACACGGGCTGGGCGGCACGCGCCGCAGCCCCTAAGGTAGGCCTCCCTCCCTGCCGGAAAGGCCCACATGCTTGTTCTCATCCAGCGCGTTACCCAGGCCAGCGTGCGCGTCGACGACGCCGTGGTCGGCCAGATCGGCCCCGGTCTGCTGGCGCTGGTCGGCATGGAGCCCGGCGACACCGAGGCCCAGATCGCCCGGATGGCCGATCGGCTGCTTGGTTACCGTGTGTTTGCCGATGAAGGTGGAAAAATGAACCGGTCACTGGGAGACACGGGGGGCGGGCTGCTGCTGGTCAGCCAGTTCACGCTGGTGGCCGACACGGCCAGCGGCACGCGGCCGGGGTTCAGTACCGCGGCCCCACCGGCCGAGGCTGAACGAGGATTCAACCGGTTGGTGGAAATCTGCCGGCAAAAGCATGCTTCAGGGGTGGAAACGGGGCGGTTTGGTGCCCATATGGTTGTCAGCCTGGTCAACGATGGACCGGTGACCTTCCTGCTCAGACCGTAGCCCCCGGGACCACCGCCCGGGCAGGCAGGGGTCTGGGCTGGTATAATGCTAGGTTCTATTCCTCATCTTCAGCCGGTGGCGCGAGCACTACATGGCCAACGAACGTCCTGCCCAGCAAAACGACATCAAGCTTCTGATCAGCAAGGGCCTGGAACAGGGCTACCTGACCTACGCCGAAGTCAATGACCACCTGCCCGACGACATTGTCGACCCGGAGCAGATCGAAGACATCATCGGCATGATCAACGGCATGGGCATTGATGTCCATGAAGTCGCCCCTGATGCTGAAACCCTGCTGCTCAACGACGGCAACACCGGCAACCGCGAGGTGGACGACACCGCCGCCGAAGAAGCCGCTGCCGCACTGAGCGCGCTCGACACCGAAGGTGGCCGCACCACCGACCCGGTGCGCATGTACATGCGCGAAATGGGTACGGTCGAGCTGCTGACCCGCGAAGGCGAAATCGCCATCGCCAAGCGCATCGAAGAAGGCCTGGGCCAGGTCCAGGCCGCCCTCGGCACCTTCCCGGTCTCCGTGGAAACCGTGCTGGCCGACTACGAAGCACACAAGGAAGGCAAGAAGCGCCTGGCCGAAGTGATCGTCGGCTTCAACGACCTGGTGGAAGAGGAACCGGCCCCGGCCGTGGCCGAAGACACCAGCGGCGATGACAGTGACGCCGAAGGCGACGAGGACGAGGACGACGATGACGTCGGCGGGGACGAGGACACCGGTCCGACCGGCCCGGATCCCGAAGAAGTCGCCCGCCGCATGGCCGAGCTGGGTGCCGCCTACGCCGCCTTCAAGAAGGCGTCGACCAAGGCCGACCGCAAGCCGCTGGCCAAGCTGCGCGACGACATGGCGGCGATCTTCGTCACCCTGAAGCTGCCGCTGCCGCTGACCGACGTGCTGGTGAAGCAGCTGCGCGACGTGATGGCCGAAGTAAAGGGCCACGAGCGCCGCGTGCTGAACCTGGCCACCGTGACCGCCCGCATGCCGCGCAAGGACTTCATCCGTTCCTGGGAAGGCAACCAGACCAACCTGGAATGGGTGGAAGACGCACTGAAGCGCAAGCAGAAGTGGTCCTCGGCCCTGCGTGACGTGAAGGACCAGATCATTGCCGAGCAGCAGGCCACCATCGACGTCGAGAAGGCCACCTCGCTGGAGCTGGAAGAGCTGAAGGAAATCAGCCGGGCCATGGCCTACGGCGAAGCCAAGGCGCGCAAGGCCAAGAAGGAAATGGTCGAGGCGAACCTGCGCCTGGTGATCTCCATCGCCAAGAAGTACACCAACCGCGGCCTGCAGTTCCTCGACCTCATCCAGGAAGGCAACATCGGCCTGATGAAGGCCGTGGACAAGTTCGAATACCGCCGCGGTTACAAGTTCTCCACGTATGCCACCTGGTGGATCCGCCAGGCCATTACCCGTTCGATCGCCGATCAGGCCCGCACCATCCGTATTCCGGTGCACATGATCGAAACGATCAACAAGTTGAACCGCATTTCCCGCCAGATGCTCCAGCAGTACGGCCGCGAGGCCACGCCGGAGGAGCTGGCCAAGGAAATGGACATGCCGGAAGACAAGATCCGCAAGGTGATGAAGATCGCCAAGGAGCCGATCTCGATGGAAACCCCGATCGGCGACGACGAGGATTCCCATCTGGGCGACTTCATCGAGGACACCAACGTGGAGTCCCCGATCGAGAACACCACCAACATCAATCTTTCGGAAACCGTGCGCGACGTGCTGGCCGGCCTCACCCCGAGGGAAGCCAAGGTGCTGCGCATGCGCTTCGGCATCGACATGAACACCGACCACACCCTTGAGGAAGTGGGCAAGCAGTTCGACGTCACCCGCGAGCGCATCCGTCAGATCGAGGCCAAGGCGCTGCGCAAGCTGCGTCACCCGAGCCGTTCGGAACAGCTGCGCAGCTTCCTGGATATCGATTGATTCCGGGTTGATGGGCTGAAACAGAAAACCCCGCTTCGGCGGGGTTTTTTGTGGGCGCGATCTGGGGCGATGCACCGCAACCACCGCACGCCGTTGAACCTGATCCATGCGGAATCGGTGGCCCCGGCCGTTGGCCGGACCTCATGAACGCCTCCACGTTCGGCAACCGCAACGCAACTCATTGATTGGGGAATCCGCCTTGCTCCAACGTTCCACCCGGCCGCTACTGTCCGCGCCGGGACGCGCTCGTCCAACCATGGGGGATGCCGCTGAACCCGGCCGGCGGGAGCTCTGCGCAATGGGATGTGCGCCCAACCATGGAATGCCACCGAACCCGATCCGCCGGGTGCTGGGCGCGCCGGGATGCACGCCCCCATCATGCGACGCCGCTGAACCCGTCGGGGTAGGGGTCGTGCGCACCGGAATCGGATGCCGCTGAACCCGACCCATGCGAGACCGGTAGCCCCGGCCGTTGGCCGGACCTCATGAACCCATCCACATCCGATGTCCGCAACGCAACCAATTGCATGGGGAACCCGCTCCTTGCAGGCGATGCTTCTCACCTGCCTTGCCCCCTTCCACATCATCAACCGGCTTCCCCTCGGTGCTCCAGCAGGCACCTCCAATGCACGCAAGGGCGACCCCGGGCAAAGCGGTTTGGGCGTTGGCCGGACGTATCCGAAGTGGGCACCGGCGTAGCAAGAAGAGCCATCCGTTCACTACACTTTCCAGCTGCAATGGCCTATAGCTCATCGGTTAGAGCAGAGGACTCATAATCCAGAAACGCATGGTCGTCCCTGGTTGTATGGAAACTCCAAGCGCCTTGGGAATCCGGTGCTTTACTGAATTCGCGGCTGCCCCGACTTGCGTGTAATTGCCCAGGTGTTTCTACAAATTCCGGTATGGTTACACCCGAATTGCACCAGGCTGGTTGGTTCCGAGAATCCTTCACGTACCTGATAGCATCTCGGAAATGCATAGGGGAACGTCATGACCAACGAGCAGCCACAACCGCCATTCTCCCCGGAGCTCCTTCGCGCTCTAGGTGATCTACACATGCGTCTCTCCGACGTGGAGAAGGCGCTGAGTCAGCCAGCCACTGCTCGAGCTGACGTTGAAGAGGCAGAGCGTCGGAGGCGCACCCAGGAGTACATCGAACGCGATCAGAAGGGAAACGACGCCTACGCTCAGATTGTAATGGTGATCGGATACGGGGCGCTTTTCACTCTTTGGATCCAGCTCAAGGACGCAATGCCCGCTTCGTACTACTTCTTCACGGGTCTGCTAACGCTGATCTCCGCTTCTATGTACGTGATCTATGAGGTAATCAAGATAGGATTCGCGAGCTATGCCAACTCGAGGTGGACCGAGGACGCCGATATCGACGAGTGGTGGGCGCAGCGCATGCGCTTTGACATGCTTGCGCTGCGAATGTGGAAGTACTTCTACTTTCCAACTGCGATTTGTGGCATCGGCGCGGCGGCATTGCTTGCGATGAGGCTGCTCTGGAACTGCCTGAAGGCCGCGCTCGCTTACGTTTAGCGCGCCATGCGTTCTTCTATCCATGCATCGATGTCGCTCTCCAGTCAAGCCACAGTGATACCCACGAAGGGCGCAGGAGCTGGGAACTCCCCTTGCTTAATCCACGCGTAGATGGCTGACTTAGCCAGGGATGTGCGGGTCATGACCTCTTTGAAGCGGATCAGGTTACGGCACGTGTATGGCTTGGCCTCGGTGACCGGAGCGGGTGGGCGGGTGTCATGCTTCGGCAGGCTGGCCAGTACTTTGGTGGCAGTGCGGGCTGCGATGTCGTCCACAAAGATGTCGATCAGCTCGTGGATGGCTAACTGCAGGCGGGCGGCGCGGTTATCGGTCATTGAATCTCCTCGGCGGATGGAAGTTCCATGATCTCCTGAGGCGGAAGCGATAAGCGATCGGGCGCTAACATATGGCTGGGCAGAACGGTCGGGCAGCATGACAGTGAACTTAAACCAGAGTCGCAAGGAAGCGATGGATCCGCGTCATGGCGTCTTGGCATTCCTTCTGTGCAAAAACTAGCGTCTCGATGAATTCTTCGCTATCGGTAATGGAGAGTGTGCCGTTCTGGATGAGCTCATGGGCCTCTTCGAACTGGTTGATAGAAGTGAAGCCAGGCCCCCCAGCTTTGTGATCGAGCATGTGCATCTCGCGCTCCAGATCTCTCAGGTCTTCCGGAATCTGCACTGCAGTGATTTCTCCGGAGCGATGACTTCTCCGCAGAGTCTGGGCTGTGTCCAATTGTTTGGCAATGATCCTGTCGAAGCGACCGAGTATCCGGTTGGCGCGCACGTGTCGCGCGATCTTTTCCCGACGATCCCGGGCCGCAAGCTCGCGGCGCGACACCGTCTGTTGCCACAGAGCAATAACGATGGCCGCAATGATCGCCAATACGCTGCCAACCGCTTGGACCCACGCGGGCCAGTCAATCCCAGCAGCATCTGCCGCGCAGTTGTAGATACAATCCATCCGAAGTCCTCTGTGGTTTAGAGGCGAGCATGAAGCGCGGCCGTTCCGCCGGCAAGCCCACTGCCGCCTCGCGGATGAAAGTGCCGCCCGCCTACTGCTGGTAGTCAGCGAGGATGCCGCCGCTGATCACAGCAGAGCCCACCAGCATCGCGAGCTCGTCATCATTGGCAGCTGTCACCAGAGCCGCCGGTATGCGTACGCCCGCCATCAACGGGCTTCGATCCGAGCATGTCCGTTGAGGCGCTAGGAGGCAGGCTCTAGCGCTGTGCATCCAGCAGCCAGTTCAGTTCATGTGGCCCCACGTGCCCATATGCAATCTGTTGCATAGCGAGGAAGGGGCTGCGTCCGCACGCTGTGCTGCATGCACACCCCGGTCCTTGCCCCAATGCATGACGAGCCCATCCGGGAGTGGAAAGAGCGTGCCTGCGTCCACTACACTTCTCGGCCGCGAGGGCCTATAGCTCAACGGTTAGAGCAGAGGACTCATAATCCTTTGGTTCCAGGTTCGAATCCTGGTGGGCCCACCATTGATCCCGGCGCAGTCAGCTGTCCGAGACCGCACTGCAGCGCGAGGGCTCGAAACCCCAGACCTCCTTGCCGCTCAGTAGGGGATGTAGTAACGTTGCTACATTGTCCGTGCGACAGGAGTCTCCCCATGACCGTGACCACGCTCTCCAGCCGGGAGCTCAATCAGGATGTGTCGCGAGCAAAAAAGGCGACCCGCAACGGGCCCGTGTTCATCACAGATCGGGGCAAGCCGGCACATGTTCTGCTGAGCTACGAGGACTATCAGCGACTGACGCGGCAGAAGCGAAATATTGCGGATGCGCTGGCAATGCCGGGCGTTGCCGACATCGATTTCGAGCCGCCTAGGGTCGAGGTGGGGATCCGCAGTGCTGATCTTGAATGATGTACGTCGTTGATACCAACGTCATCTCCGAGTTACGCAAAGTGCGCGCGGGCAAGGCCGACGCCAACGTAGCGGCATGGGCAGAGAGCGTTGACGCCGGACAGCTGTACATCTCGGCCGTAACCGTCATGGAGTTGGAGCTGGGTGTCTTGACGGCCGAGAGACGCGACCCTGCGCAAGGTGCAGTACTTCGCTCCTGGCTCCAGCAGCACGTGATTCCGGAGTTCGCAGCGCGTACGCTTCCGGTCGACTCGGCCGTCGCTGTGCGCTGTGCGCGCCTGCACGTACCTGATCGGCGCGCGGAGCGAGATGCGCTTATTGCTGCTACGGCCTTGACGCACGGTATGGCGGTGGTAACACGCAATGTTGCGGACTTTCAGCCGATTGGCGTCTCAATCGTCAATCCTTGGGATGTGCCGGTCTGACCTTCGCAACATGTTGGACGGAGATGCTGCGATCTTTTCGCCGGGTTGATTGCGACGCCGCGACGGAGACTCTAGGAGTGTCACTTCTCTCTCAAGCCATCCCCTATTAGCTTCTCAAGATGGCGCAAGTGGCCATTATTTCGCTTGATTACGAGCAACGCGTCACACACTCTCGTGCCGCTTGCGACACAGGCTGAGGTGGTGCATCAAATTCCTCTTTCTCACGCCGCCACACCAGCTCAATCTGATGACTCGGATCGTGCATAGTATGGTCTCTGGAGCCCGAATCTCCTTGGTGTAGTTCCTGCCTCGCTAATCCTGGCGAGGTAGACATCAATCGGAGGGGCATTCCATGTCGAAGTTTCCCAAGCGCAAGTTCCACTGGCGCAAGCCCAACAGTCTTCTAGTCGAGCGGCTCTACCGCCACGGCATCGACGAGTACGAAGACGAGCCCATCCCTTGCACAAAGCTACGCGGCATGTGGATGCAACAGTGCGGGGTGAAGATCGGCGAACGCATGGACGTAGAGATCGGGCCCGGGTACATCACCTTGCGGGTCCAGGAGAAGGAGAAGCCGGACCGGACGCACGTGAGGATCAAGAAGAAGATCCGGGTGCCGGTGGGGGAGCCCGAAGGCGGTGAGCCTGGGGCTGGGTGAGGTGAGCGGGTGCGTCGCGCGGATTAGGTGTTCAGCCACGCAGGGCGTGGCTCTACGGTTGCTTGGGCTTCTTGCGGTTAAGGAGGACTACGGCTGCCACTACCCCAACCACGACGGGGACGAGGATGACCGTCAGTACGACGATCCAATGCCAGATGCTGATCGAGCCCACGGGTACGGTCCTTCGTAAGTGTTAGGGGGTCCCCGATGGTAAGCGCCTCCACCGCGACCCACAAACGCGGCGTCCACGGGTGGCTGGCTAGCCTGCGCCAATGCCCACGCCGACCCCACCGCTCCGGCTCGCCGACATCAACATCGAGTCCTATATCTACTTCGGTGCCGGAGCGGCGGTCGCGTGGCAGCTGGCCTATCCCGGCGTGGGGCGCGGAGTGGCCCGGCACAGTCAGACCATCCAGCGACCTGTGTCGCGGCTGCGCGCCACCATGCGGTACATCTATGCGATTTCTCTCGGTACCGATGAGGATCGGGCCGCCATCGCGCGGCACGTGAACCGCGCGCATGTGCCTGTGCGTGGCGAAGGCTACAGCGCGTTCGATCCAGAACTGCAGTTGTGGGTTGCCGCCACGCTGTATCGGGGTGGGGTTGAGATGTATGAGCTGTTCTGCGGGCAGGTGCCTGTGGAGAGTCGCGAGTCGCTGTATCGCGAGGCGTGGGCGTTTGGCCGCACGCTGCAGGTGGATGATGCGCAGTGGCCGCCTACTGCCGATGCGTTTGATGCGTGGTGGGAGTCGCGACAGACCATGCTGAAGGTGGATGATGAGGTGCGGGATTACCTGCACCTTGTGTTGCGTCGGGGTGCGCCCTGGTATCTGCGGCCGGCGTTGCCGCTGCAGGCGTTTGTCACCCGGGGGTTGTTGCCGCCGCATGTGCGGGCGATGTTTGCGTTGCCTTGGACGGAGGTGGATGAGCGCCGTTGGCGAGTGTTCCGGCGGTGGGGGCCGCGGGTTTACTGGTGGCAGCCGCGTTGGTTGCGGGAGCTTCCGGCGCGGTTGGCGTTGCGTCGGATGCGAAAGATGCGGTGAACAATTCGGGGCGTAGAGCCACGCCCTGCGTGGCTTCGGGGGCTATTGGTGAGGCTTCAGCCACGCAGGGCGTGGC
>JAEWLO010000410.1 GCA_023457475.1 Pseudomonadota bacterium
GTCAAAACGTGGTTCACCGAAGGCAACGTCCCGGTCAAGATCGGCATGCTCGTGCTGCTGGCCGGCGTTGCCGCGCTGCTCAAGTACGCCAGCGACCAGGGCTGGCTCAATGCGCCCATCGAACTGAGGCTGGCCGGCATTGCCGCCGGTGCGCTGGGCCTGCTCGTGTTCGGCTGGGTGCAGCGCGAGCGCCGCCGCCTGTTCGCGCTTGCCGCGCAGGGTGGGGCCATCGGCATCCTGCTGCTCACCATCTTCGCCGCGTTCAAGCGCTATGAACTGCTCGATCCCGGCATCGCCTTCGCCTTCAGCGTGCTGCTGATTGCCGGCATGGGCGTGCTCGCCGTCGTACAGAACTCGCGCACGCTCGCCGTGCTCGGCATCCTCGCCGGGTTCATGGCCCCGATCTGGCTGTCCACCGGCAGCGGCAACCATGTCGCGCTCTTCAGCTACTACGCCGTGCTCAACGCCACCATCCTCGCCATTGCCTGGTGGCGTCCGTGGCGCGTGCTCAACCTGCTCGGTTTCGCCTTCACCTTCGGTATTGGTACTGCGTGGGGCGTGCTGCAGTACCAGTCGGACAAATTCGCCAGCACCGAACCGTTCCTGCTGCTGTTCTTCGCCTTCTACCTGGTGATTCCGCTGCTGTACGCGCGCCGCCAGCCGGCGGAAAAGCGCGACCTCATCGACGGCAGCCTGGTGTTCGGTACGCCGCTCATCGCTTTCTCGCTGCAGGCCGGCCTCCTGCATGACGATCGCCTGCTGCTGGCCTTGTGCGCGCTGGCCCTGGCCACGTTGTATGCCGCCTTGGCGTGGGTGTTGATCCGCCGCGAACGCTATGCCGCGCTGGGCCAGTGCCACGCCGTGCTGGCGGTGGGCTTTGCCACCCTGGCGGTACCGCTGGCGCTGTCGGCCCGCGCCACCGCCAGCGTGTTCGCGCTGGAAGGGGCCGGCCTGGTCTGGCTGGGCCTGCGTCAGCAGCGGCGGCTGCCGCAGATTGCAGGTGCGTTGCTGCAGATGGGGGCCGCGTTCGCGTTCGTGGTCGGTGCGGACTACTGGCATGTCGACGCCACCGCCATCGCCAATCCCACCTTCATGAGCGGCCTGCTGCTCGCGCTGGCGGGCTTCGCGTCGGCGTACAGCTATCGCCGCGCCGGTCACGACGCCCCGGCCATCGTCTACTACCTGTGGGGCCTGCTGTGGTGGCTGGGGACGCTGGGCCACGAGATCGGTCGCTTCGTCGCCCTTTCGAGCGTGCCCGATGCGGTACTCGTGCTGGTGGCCGCCACTGCCTGGCTGGCCGCGGAGATGCACCGGCGCCAACCGGCCCGCGCGTTGGTGCTGACCACGCTCACCCTGCTGCTGTGCGCCTTCCCGGTGCTGTTGTGGCAGGTGGATCTGCACCGCCAGCCGTTTGCCGGCTACGGTGCGCTGGCCTGGGCCGCGTTCGCCGTGCTCGGCGTGCGCAGCCTGTGGTGCCTGCGCGGCGGGCAGGGGCGTGCGGCGGTGGCCGCGCAGTTCATCTGGTGGCTGTTGTGGCCGACCGTGCTCACCTTCACCGCCAACTGGTTGGCTGACCGCTTCGAACTCGCCCAGGGCTGGGCACTGGCCGCCGCGCTGCTGCCCTGGCTCGTCCTCGCCGGCGTGTCCCTGCAGCGCTGGCACTGGCTGACCGTGCCGCTGGGTGGACGTTTCGACGCCAGCCGGCATGCCCTGCGGGGCACACTGTTCGCGGTGCTCGGGCTGGCGTGGTGCGGCTATCTGTTCGCGCCGGGCAGTGCGGCCCCGTTGCCGTGGGTGCCGTTGCTCAATCCACTGGAGCTCGTGCAGCTGGCCGTGCTCGCGTTGCTCGCCCGCTGGCTGTGGCGCGGTAACGCGCCGCGGGCCCTTGAAGCGCGCCGCATTCCGCTGCTTGCCGTGGCGGGCTTCGTCGCGCTCACCAGCGTCACGCTGCATGCCGTGCACCACTGGGGTGGCGTGGACTGGAATGACCGGCTGTGGTCCTCCACGCTGGCGCAGACCAGCCTCACCGTCGTCTGGAGCGTGCTCGGCGTGATCAGCTGGGTGTGGGGCTCGCGACGCGGTCAGCGCGCCTTGTGGCTGGTCGGTGCCGTGCTGATGGGCGTGGTGCTGGCCAAGCTGGTGCTGATTGACCGCCAGCATCTGGGCAATCTGCTCGGCATTGCTTCGTTCATCGCCTACGGCCTGCTGTGCACGGTAGTGGGCTACCTGGCACCGGCTCCGCCGCGTGCTGCCGAACCTGCTGTGGAGAATGCACCGTGAACCGTGTCTGCCACGTCCTGACCGGACTGTTCCTGCTGGCCACGCCATTGCTTGCGTTGGCTGACGACGCGCGCCAGGACTATCGCGAGCAATGGCCGTTGCAGCTGTCCGCGCCGCAGGCGGGTGCGTACCGGCTCACCCTCGATGAAGCCCAGTACCGCAGCGCGGTGTCGCCGCAACTGCGCGATGTGCAGGTGTTCAACGCGCAGGGTCAGCCGTTGCCGTCGGCCTTGTTCAGTGCCGACCAGCCGCTGGCGGTCGCCGCGCCCATGCAGCCGCTGCCGTGGTTCGCACTGCCGGCACAGGGCAGTGCCGGCGGCGATGATCTGCAGCTGTTGACCGAACGCAACACCGACGGCAGCGTGCGCCGGGTGGAAGCGCGCCTGGGCCGTACCGGCAGCACCGCGCAACCGGGTGGCTGGCTGGTCGACGCCAGCAGGCTGGACGCCGCCGTGCAGGCGCTGCGCCTGGATTGGCAGGCCGGCCCGTCGCTGCAGCTGCGCGTGCAGGTGGATGTGAGCGACGATCTGCAGAACTGGCAGCGGGTCAACGATGCCGTGCCGCTGGTCGACCTGAGCCAAGATGAGAACCGCCTGCAGCAGCGCCGTATCTTCATCGGTCGCCAGGCGAAGTACATCCGTATCCTTCCCGTGGCCGGCGGAACCCTGCCGGCGTTGACCGCGGTGCAGGCCGAACGGATGTCGACGCTGCAGGCGATTGACTGGCAGTGGCGTTCGCTGCCGGGCAAAGCCGGGGCGCCCGGCGAGTTCGAGTACGCGCTCGACGGGCGTTTCCCGGTCGCCCAGGTCGACATTGCCACCGCCGACAACAGCGTGGTGCAGTGGACCCTGCTCAGCCGTGATGATCCCGCCCAGCCGTGGCAGGTGCGGGCCGGCCCCTGGGTCGCCTATCAGCTGCAGGACACCGCGCAGCGGCGGCAGTCGCAGGCGCAGTCGCTGCCCGTGCCGACCCGTGACCGTTACTGGAAGCTGACCGCGGCCCAGGGGCAACCTGCGCAGGCCCCGACGTTGAAGCTGGGGTACCAGCCGGAAACGCTCGTGTTCCTCAGCCAGGGCGAACCACCGTTCACGGTGGCGGCAGGCAGCATGCGTGCCGCGCGTACCGACGCCCCGGTGGGCACCGTGCTGGCGCAGCTGCGCGCGCAGCAGGGCGCGCAGTGGCAGCCGGCGCTGGCCAGCGTGCAGGGGCCGGCGCAGATGCTGGGCGGCGACGCTGCGGTGCAGCCCGAACGCGCCTGGATACGTTGGCTGCTGTGGGGC
>JAEWLO010000411.1 GCA_023457475.1 Pseudomonadota bacterium
GGAGCAGGGCGCGGCGGTGGCGTGGCTGAAGCAGCACGGCCTGGATTCCGGTGCGCGCGTGGGCGAGCGCCTGAGCGTGGAAAGCGGCTGGGAAAACGCCGTGGAAAGCGCGCTGGGACAGTTGATCGAAGGCGTGCTTGTGGAGGCACCCGAACAGCTGGTCGGTGCCTTGGCCGAACTCGGCGAAGGCCGCATCGCGCTGGTGTCGGCCGAACAGGAGGCCCTGCAGGTTGCCCCGACCTCGCTGGCCGCCAAAGTGCAGGGTCCTACCGCGATCCGCCGCCTGCTGGCGCGGCTGCATGCGGCCGAGGACCTCGAACAGGCCCGCACGCTGCAGGCAACCCTGGCCGACGGCGATTCCGTGATCACCCGGGGCGGCGAGCGCCTGGGCGAAGGCTGGGTGCGCGTGTCGCGCTCCGGCGCAGCCAAGCAGGGAGCCCTGCTGCGTGAGCGCGAGATCGTCACGCTGCGTGAGCAGATCGACACCCTGCAGGAACGCGAGGCCGAGCTGGAGCAGCGCCTGTCCGGTTTCCGCGAGCAGCTGCTGGCCGGTGAGCAGCAGCGCGAGGACGCGCAGCGCCAGCTGTATCTGGCTCACCGCAGCGTCTCCGAACTGGGCGGCCAGCTGCAGAGCCAGCAGGGCAAGGTGGAAGCGGCGCGTACTCGCATCGACCGCATTGAAGGCGAGCTGATCCAGCTCACCGAATCGCTCGACATGGGCCGCGAACAGGTGCGCGAAGCCCGCGCCCGCCTGGACGACGCGGTCAGCAGCATGGGCGATCTGGAATCGCTCCGGCAGTCACTGGAAGGCGAGCGCCGCCAGCTCAGTGATGCCCGCGATCAAGCGCGCGAGGCCGCCCGTGCGGTGCGTGAGCGTTCCCACTCGTTGGCGCTCACCCTCGAATCGCAGCGTGCCCAGCTCACCTCGCTGGGCCAGGCACTGGAGCGCATGAGCACGCAGCGTGGGCAGCTCGATTCCCGCCTGGGCGAACTGCATGCGCAGCTGGACGACGGCGATTCGCCGGTGAAGTCGCTGGAGGCCGAACACCAGAACGCACTGGGCGAACGCGTGCGCGCCGACCGCGTGCTGGGCGAAGCCCGTGCGCTGCTGGAAGGCATCGACGCCGAACTGCGCACCTTCGAACAGACCCGCCATCAGCGTGACGAGCAGGCCCTGGCCCAGCGCGAACGCATTTCCCAGCGCAAGCTGGACCAGCAGGCCCTGGTGCTCAGCGCCGAACAGCTCACCTCGTCGGTGGAGAAGGCCGGCTTCGTGCTGCAGGACGTGATCAACGGCCTGCCCGAAGAGGCTCGCATCAGCGACTGGGAGCAGGCCGTGCACCAGATCGACGGCCGCATGCGTCGTCTGGAGCCGGTCAACCTGGCCGCCATCCAGGAGTACGGGGAGGCCTCGCAGCGTTCGGACTACCTGGACGCGCAGAATACCGACCTGTGCACCGCGCTGGAAACCCTGGAAGATGCCATCCGCAAGATCGACCGCGAAACCCGCGGCCGCTTCAAGGACACCTTCGACCGCGTCAACGCTGGCGTCCAGCAGTTGTATCCGCGTCTGTTCGGCGGTGGCCACGCCTATCTGGAACTGACAGGTGAAGACCTGCTCGACACCGGTGTTGCGATCATGGCGCGGCCGCCGGGCAAGCGGGTGTCCAGCATCTCGCTGCTGTCCGGTGGCGAGAAGGCGATGACCGCGGTGGCGCTGGTGTTTGCGATCTTCCAGCTCAATCCGGCCCCGTTCTGCCTGCTGGACGAGGTGGACGCACCGCTGGACGAGGCCAATGTCGGCCGCCTCGCCAACATGGTCAAGGAGATGAGCGAGAAGGTGCAGTTCCTGTTCGTCAGCCACAACAAGGCCACCATGGAGGCCGCGCACCAGTTGTCCGGCGTCACCATGCGCGAGCCGGGCGTCAGCCGACTGGTCAGCGTGGACCTCGAAGAGGCGGCACGATTGGCGGGCGCGGCCTGACGTGCCATGCTTACCTGAATGTATTTAGCTGGAGACCTTTCCCATGTCCGAAGTGGCAATGCTCAGAATCGGCATCGCGGTCGCTGGTCTGCTCCTGATCGTGGCCATTTTCGTGTTTGGTCGTCCGAAGAAGAAGGTGCAGGGCCGACGCGTGGAAGGCAGTGACAGCGCCGCTGGACAGCGCCGCGAACCGCTGCTGGGCGACCCTGACGCCACCGAAGCGCACGGTGCCGACGGCACGGACGAAGGTACCCAGGCCGAGCTTGGCCTGCCGGACGTCGACGGGGCAGCGGCCAGCGACCTGGGCCGGCGCGCGAACCAGGACTTCGACAAGATCGTCTCGCTGTTCGTCGCCGCACGTGCCGGGGAACAGCTGCGCGGCGAGGACATCGTGGTGGCGGCGGAAAAGACCGGCCTGGTGTTCGGCCACATGAACGTGTTCCATCGCCTGGTGGAAGGGCATCCCGAACGCGGTCCGATCTTCTCGATGGCCAGCATCATGAAGCCGGGCAGTTTCGACATGGCCCATATCCGCGAGATGGAAACCCCGGCCATCGCCTTCTTCCTGACCCTGCCGGCACCCCTCACCGCGCTGGATGCCTGGGAGAAAATGCTGCCCACCGTGCAGCGCATGGGCGAACTGCTCGATGGCGTGGTGCTGGATGACAGTCGCAACGCACTGGGCCGCCAGCGTATCGCGCACATCCGCGACGAACTGCGGGCGTACGACCGCCAGCATCAGGCGCCGCCGCTGACGAAAGCCCCGCGCTGGTAAAGCCAGCACGAGACTTTCGTCCACGCATTCCACCTTAACCCCGCGCCGTCGGCGCGCCCCCTTATGCCCGCCATCCCTGGCGGGCACCCTTCGGGCCGTTGCTGCGCAACGTTAGGAATCGCTCCTGCGATTCCTTCAACACGAAGGGGGCTCTCCACCCGATGCACCGCCTGGGCCGGCCAACGGCCGGCCCGCATGAATCCTATGCGGGCACGCCGGTAACGGCCGCAAACGCCGCACGAAACGCCGCCATCTCCGCTTCGGTGCCCACCGTCACCCGGACCCGCTGCGGCCAGATCGGCCAGCTGCGGCCGATGACCACGCCACGCTCCGACATGGCCTTGGCGAACGCGGCACCATCGCGCTGCACATCCACCACGAAACAATTCGCTTCGGACGGCACGCAGCTGAAACCACGCTTGCCCAGCCACGCAATCGTGGCCTGACGCACCTGCGCGTTCTGTGCCTTGCGCTGCGCCACCAGCCCTGGCTCGCGCAGGCTGGCCAGCCCGGCCGCCAGCGCGGTCACCGGCACC
The DNA here is from genome assembly GCA_023457475.1 of Pseudomonadota bacterium. Lineage (GTDB taxonomy): Bacteria > Pseudomonadota > Gammaproteobacteria > Xanthomonadales > Xanthomonadaceae > Stenotrophomonas. Next base: position 3,296 of record JAEWLO010000411.1, read on the forward strand.
GGGTTGTCGCCCAGGGCCGCCAGCTCGCGCAGCCGGTCCGGATGCGCGGCAGCAATGCCCAGCCGCAGACCGGCCATCCCGTACAGCTTGGAGAACGTGCGCAGCACGATCACGTCATCTCGCTGCATCACCTGGGCGATCAGCGAGGGCTGGTCGCTGTACTGGATGTAGGCCTCATCCACCAGCACGCGCGTCCGCGCCGGCTTGTTGGCCAGCAGCCATGCGATGTCGGCGGCAGGGGTGATCGAGCCGGTCGGATTGTTGGGGTTGCACAGGTACAGCAGCCCGGCATCGATGCGTTTGGCGGCCGCTGCCATGGCGCGCAGATCGTGCGCGCCCCCGGCGGTCAACGACACGCGCTCCACCGTGGCCCCCCGTGCCGCCGCCAGGTCGCCCAGGCTTTCGAAGGTCGGGTCGGCCACCACCAGGCCTGCGGTTGGCGAGGTCCACACAACCGCCGAACGGTTCAGCGGTTCGCTCGAACCCGGGAACAGCCGCACCCGGTCAGGGGCGATCCCGGCCTGCTGCGCTAACAGGTCGCGCAACTCACCGGCCAGCGCGAACTGATAGCGGCCGCTGCCGGGCACGATGTCGCGTGCGGCCACCTGTGCGCCGGGGGAGGGGCCATAGGGGCATTCGTTGAAGTTCAGCAGGACCGGTCCCGGTGACGGTACCGTGGCGGCATCGGCGGCCATGGCGATCGGCGGGACAAGGCCCATCCCGGACAGGGCCAGGCCGGTGCCGGCCAGCTGCAGGAAGGAACGGCGTGAGTGCGCGATCGCTGACATGGGGCAGACACCGGAGGCGGGAGAATGGCCGAATGCTGGCGCAGGGGCCAGGCCGCGGCAAGCGCTATTTGGCCTCCTGCATGTCACCGCCTAGAATTCACTGCCCGACCAAGATCCTACCCGCATGCAGCCCAGCCCCGCAGAACGTGTCCAGGACCTGCGCCGCCAGATCGACGAAGCCGGCGCGGCCTATCACGACCGCGACGAGCAGCTCATTCCCGACGCCGAGTACGACGCGCTGGTGCGTGAGCTGGAGGCGCTGGAGCAGGCGCATCCTGAGCTCGCCCAGGTGGATTCGCCGACCCGACGGGTGGGGGGCCAGGCGTCCTCGCGCTTCGCTGAAGTGCGCCACGCGGTTCCCATGCTCTCGCTGGGCAACGCGTTCACGGATGAGGAGGTGCAGGATTTCGTGCGCCGCATCGGCGAACGCCTGCGCCGCGAGGCACTGTATTTCTCCGCCGAGCCCAAACTGGATGGACTGGCGATCAGCCTGCGCTACGAACACGGCCGTTTCGTGCAGGGTGCCACGCGCGGCGATGGAAGCACCGGCGAGGATGTGAGCGCCAACCTGCGCATGATCGCGGTCATTCCGCAGCAGCTGCAGGGCAGCGGTTGGCCGGAGGTGCTGGAAGTGCGCGGTGAGGTCTACATGGCCCGCGCGGACTTCGAGGACTACAACGCACGCGCGCGTCTGCACGGTGGCAAGGTGCTGGCCAATCCGCGCAATGGCGCAGCCGGTTCGCTGCGGCAGCTCGATCCGAAGATCAGCGCGCAGCGCCGACTGAGCTTCTATGCGTATGGCATCGGCGAAGTCGAAGGCGACCTGCCACCGACCCATTCGGCGACGCTGGCCCAGCTCAAGGCGTGGGGGTTCCCGGTGAGCGAGCTCTGCCAGGTGGTGGAAGGCAGCGAAGGATTGCTGGCCTATTACCGGGACATCGGCGCACGCCGCGACGGGCTCGCCTTCGATATCGACGGTGTGGTCTACAAGCTGGATGACCGCGCCGGCCAGGAACAGATGGGCTTCGTCGCCCGCGCGCCACGCTGGGCCATCGCGCACAAATTCCCGGCACAGGAACAGACCACCACGGTGGAGGCGATCGAGATCCAGATCGGCCGCACCGGTGCGGCCACCCCGGTGGCGCGCCTCGCGCCGGTCGCCGTGGCCGGGGTGATCGTGTCGAACGCCACGCTCCACAACGCCGACCAGATCGCGCGGCTGGACGTGCGCGTGGGCGACACGGTGATCGTGCGCCGTGCGGGCGACGTGATTCCCGAAGTGGTGAGTGTCATCGCCGACCGTCGGCCCGCCGGCACCGTGCCCTGGCAGATGCCGGGCCAGTGCCCGGTCTGCGGCTCGGAAATCGTGCGCGAAGAAGGCGAGGCGGTGTGGCGCTGCTCGGGCGAACTGACCTGCCCGGCGCAGCGCAAGGAGGCCATCGCCCACTTCGCGTCGCGCCGTGCGATGGACATCGACGGCCTGGGCGGTCGTTACATCGAGACCCTGGTGGACGCGGGCATCGTGCGCGGCGTGGCCGATCTGTACCGGCTCAGCCGTGACCAGCTGCTGCACCTAAAGCTGGTGCTGGATGCCGAATCGCCGCAGGCGCTGGCCAACCAGATCGCCCTGCACCTGCCGCCCGAAGGGAGTGGGGCCTACCTGCGCCAGGTGATGGCGCTGGACGAAGCGGATGCCGGCTGGCGCGCACAGGCGCTGGCCATGGCCACGCCGTTCACCTGGAACACGAAAAAGATCGCCACGAAGTGGGCGGACAATCTGATCGCCGCGATCGACACCAGCCGCTCCACCACGCTCGAGCGCCTGCTGTTCGCGCTGGGCATCGAACACGTGGGCGAGAGCACGGCGAAGGCGCTGGCGCTGTGGTTCGGCGACCTGGACCTGATCCGCCACCTGCCATGGCCCCTGTTCAAGCGCGTGCCGGATATCGGCGGCGAAGTGGCGCGTTCGCTGGGCCACTTCTTCGAACAGCCGGGCAACCAGGACGCGATCGACGCGCTGCTGCAGGTGGGCCAGGTGCGCATCACCGACACCCATCCGCCCAGCGCGAAGCTGCGGGACGGTCTGGATTTCGCCCAGCTGCTGGTGGAAGCCGAGATTCCGGGCATTACCCGCCTGCGTGCGGAGAAGCTTGTCGCCGCGCTGCCCGATGCGAATGCGCTGCTGGATGCCGAACCGGTGCAGCTCACTGCCGCCGGCCTGCCCAACGAAGTGGCGCTGGGGCTGGCCGACTGGCTGGACCAGAACGGGCAGGGGGCGATGCTGGTGCAGGCCGACGCCCAGCGCCAACGACTGCTGACGCTGGCACCGGAGGCCGCCGATGCCGTCGCCGGTCCGCTGGATGGGCAGACCGTGGTGCTCACCGGCACGCTCGCGCAGATGACCCGTGATGAGGCGAAGGCGCGGCTTGAGGCGCTGGGGGCCAAGGTGGCCGGCAGTGTGTCAAAGAAGACCGCGTTTGTCGTGGCCGGTACGGAAGCGGGCTCCAAACTGACCAAGGCCACCGAACTGGGCATCGATGTCTGGGATGAGGACCGTCTGGTCGCCTACCTGGCAGGGCACGGCGAGTGATCGCCGCGCTGCGCCAGCGGGCGGCGTTGAACGCGGTGATCCGCGCGTTCTTCGCCGAGCGCGACGTATTGGAAGTGGAGACCCCGATCCTGTCCGAAGCCGGCAACACCGAGCCCAACATCGACAGTTTCCACACCCGCTTCAGCGGTCATGTCAGTGCGGGTACACCGCTGCGCTGGCTGCGCACCTCGCCCGAATACCCGCTCAAGCGCCTGCTGGCGGCCGGGGTGGGCGACTGCTATGAACTCGGCCGCGTGTTTCGCAATGGCGAAGCCGGCGGACGGCATAACCCGGAATTCACCATGCTGGAGTGGTACCGCGTGGGCTGGGACCATCACCGCCTGATCGACGAAACCGTCGCGCTGGTGCGTGCGGCGCTGTCTCTGGTCCATCGCGAGGCGACGGTGGAGGTCATCGACTACCGCAGCCTGTACCTCCGGCAGGTTGGCGTGGACCCCTTCGAGGCCGGGCTGGACGCACTGCAGGCCCCGCTGTCCGACGTGCGCATCGACGCCGACGGGCTGACCCGCGACGACTGGCTGGACCTGTTGATGACCCACTGCATCCAACCGCATTTCCGCGGCGACCAGATGACAGTGGTCCACGACTGGCCGGCCAACCAGGCTGCGCTGGCGCGCATCCGGCCGGGCACGCCGCCTGTGGCGGAGCGTTTCGAGCTGTACCTGGGGGCCGTCGAGCTGGCCAACGGCTATCACGAACTGAATGATGCCGATGAACAGCGTGCGCGCTTCCGCCGCGATCATGCCGTGCGCGAGGCACGCGGCGCGGTGCTTCCGGCGCTGGACGAGCGCCTGCTGGCCGCGCTGCCGGCGCTGCCGGACTGCGCCGGGGTCGCGGTAGGGGTGGATCGCCTGCTGATGGCCATGAACGGCACGCCGCGCATCGCCGATGTGCTGGCGTTCGATTTCGCGCAGGCCTGAGGCTGAAACCGACGTCGCCGCTTGCGCGCTGTTCACGATGATGCTCTGATCACGCCGAATGGCGGAAGGTAGTGCGTGTGATCGATCTGTGGCGGCGGAAACCGTGTTGATGACTCTCTGGGATGCTGCCGTACCGCCGTTGCCGCTGCGATGGACGGCCTCGTGGCTGGGTCTGGCGCTGTGCGCCGGCCTGGTGCCCGAGGCCGTGTCCGCTGCGGAATCCGGCTACGGCGCACAGGTCGTCCGCTGCGAATCCAAGGACATGGGCTGGGTGCACTGCGACATGCCGGTCGCCCAGGGCGTGGATCTTGTCCGCCAGTTGTCCGACAACAGCTGCGTGCGGGGCTCGGAGTGGGGCACCGATCGTTCCGGTGTATGGGTCACGCTGGGGTGCCGCGCCGAGTTCCGCGCGCGCGGTGCTGTCGGCGCTGCCAACGGTGAGCGCAAGGTGCGCCGCGTCGTGCGCTGCGAGTCCAGTGGTCGCCCGGAGAACTGCCCGGTGATGCTCCAGGGTGCTCCCGTTCGCCTGCTGCGCCAGCTGTCGTCGATGCCGTGCCGCGAGGGGCACAGCTGGGGTGCGCGACGCAACGAGATATGGGTGACGCGGGGGTGCCAGGGCGATTTCGAGGTCGGGGCCGCCGATGGCGGTGGGTTTGTCGATGCTCCCCGGATCATCGTGTGCGAATCGCGCTCACGTAAGCGACGGTTCTGTGGAGCCGGCATCCAGCATGAGGCGCGGCTCAACCGGCAGCTGTCCGGCAGTCCGTGTGCTGAAGGCCGGGACTGGGGCTGGGATGCACGCGGTGTATGGGTGGACAACGGCTGTCGTGCCGAATTCCGGGTGAACTGAGGCCTGGCTGGCAGGTCCCCGGCGCGACGGTACAATGGGGCGATGAACGCATCCCCCGACATCGACTACGCCCGCTACGACCACATCCGTCCGATTCTGTGGACCGGCGATTCCCTGCAGCTGCTGGACCAGCGCAAGCTCCCATTCGTGGTGGAACACGTGGAATGCCGGACCAGCGACGAGGTGGCGTCGGCCATTCATGCGCTGACCGTGCGGGGTGCCCCGGCCATCGGCATCGCCGCGGCCTGGGGCGTGGTGTTGGCCGCGCGTGAGGTCCAGGCCGAAGACGGTGCGCAGGCACAGGCGAAGCTGGAGCCAGCGCTGCAGCGCCTGAATGCCGCACGGCCGACTGCGGTGAATCTGGCCTGGGCCCTGGCCCGCATGCGTCGCGCGCTGGCTTCGGCCGGTGCCGACTGGGCCGAGGTCCTGGTGCGCGAGGCGCAGGCGATTGCCGACGAAGATCTTGCCGCCAACCGCCACATGGGCGCGCTGGGCGCGGGCCTGATCGATGCCGGCAGCGGCGTGCTCACCCACTGCAATACCGGCTCGCTGGCAACCGCCGGTTTCGGCACTGCACTGGGCGTGATCCGCGCCGGAATGGCCCAGCACCGTATCGCCAAGGTCTTTGCCGGCGAAACGCGGCCGTGGCTGCAGGGTGCGCGCCTGACCGTGTGGGAGCTGCAGCAGGACGGCATCGACGCCACCCTGATCGCCGATTCGGCCGCCTCGCACCTGATGAAGACCGGCGCGGTGCAGTGGGTGATCGTCGGTGCCGACCGCATCTGCGCCAACGGCGATACCGCCAACAAGATCGGCACCTACCAGCTGGCCATCGCCGCCCGCCACCACGGCGTGAAGTTCATGGTGGTGGCTCCGTCCTCGACCGTGGACATGGACACCGCCGATGGCGGGCAGATCGAGATCGAACAGCGCGACCCGGGTGAACTGTACGGTGTGGGCGGTACCCGCACGGTGGCCGAAGGCATTGCCGCCTGGAACCCGGTGTTCGACGTCACCCCGGGCG
>JAEWLO010000412.1 GCA_023457475.1 Pseudomonadota bacterium
ATCATCCAGATGTTGAGCCCCTGTAGGGTGACATTAGCAAACTGTTCTGTTATTCGATAAGCCTCGCGGCTCGGGGGGACCGCGAATCTTCACAGAGCAATGGAGCTTGCCATGAGTGGTCCGGAGAACGAGGCGCGGGCACGCGCCGTCCAAGAGCAGAACCTTCTTGTCCAACAGCTGCGTGACGGCGGCAATGACAGAGAAGCGGATCGGCTGCAGGAAACCTATCACGCGCGCGAAATGTCGGGGTTGGCGTCCGACGTGTATCACTCCGCAAAAGGCGAGGGCGAACCGCCAGCAGGGTGGATACGTGCGAGCAGCGACCCCGAAGCCCTGCGTGCAGCAGGCATCAACATCGGCGACGAAGAACTCCGGAAGCTGCTGAGACCGACCGAGTCCGGCTTCCGCGCCGAGATCTACCTTCCCGACAAGCGCGTTCTGGGCGAAGATGCCAAGCCGGTCGTGGTGTTCAAGGGATCAACGGGCGAGATCATCGATCCCTCGGCACCCGGCGGCAGGCGCGAATCCGGCGGTGAGGATTTCCTCAACAACGGCCAACAGGGCATCGGCATGCGCAGCGATTACTACGATCGCGCGATGCAGCTTGCGGTGCGCCTGAAAGAAGAAACGCCCGGCGGCTTCGAAATCGCCGGCCACTCCCTCGGCGGTGGCATGGCGTCGGCGGCCTCGGCCGTCACCGGCGCGCCCGCCACCACCTTCAACGCTGCCGGCCTGCATCCCGAAACGCCCGCGCGCTTCGGCAAGGAGAACGGACTGCCCACCTTCAATCCGCAGGAAACGGTGCGTACCTACCAGACCAGCGGCGAAGTGCTCAACGACGTGCAGAACGGCCTGCAACGTTTGAATGAGGAGCAGCGCAAGGGCTACGGCCTGCTCGCCAACGAGGCCGGTCTGCTGCTGCGCGAACCGATGATGGCGCAGCTGGTGGGCGACAAGCTGCGCGAGGCGCTGCCGCCGGGCGCGCAGACCTCCGCCGCACAGTTCATCGAACAACTGGCGACCACCAACGGCCAGGAAGCCCTGCGCAATGTGCCGGTCGCCGCCGGTCAGACCGTGCTGCTGGATCCGAAAACACGCGTCGATGGAGCCCTGGTGGACCGCACCGTGACCGCCGCGCCCAGCCAGGTGGCTGAACTGGCCGGACCGTTGTCCACCGTGCTGCATGCCGGTGCCCAGGGCATGCGCGCCGGACGCGTGGTCGGCGAACAGGTCGAACGCGTCGGTGCCGGCGTGGGACACGTGCTGGACAAGACCGGTGACGGCATGGAGACCGTGCTGCGCACGCAGGGCATGGCGATCGGCGAAGTGGTCGAGATGGGCTCGAAGACCATGAGCGCCAGCATGAAGGCCGGCACCACCGTCATCGCGCAGGGCCAGGAGCTGGTCGGTCAGATTGAAAGCACCAGGCACCGCGTGGAAGGCATGGTGGCCGGAGGTGGCTTCTCGCTGCTCGCGCGCGGTGCCAGCCTGCTGGGTCAGGACGATCTGGCCAAGGACCTGCGCGACAAGGCGGAGTCCGTGCGCGGCAGCCACCAGCAGGAGGCCACCGAAGCGACCCGCCAGGCCCGCGAAAGCGCCGACGGCACCCGTGCCTGGGGCCAGCGTCAAGCCGATGCCATCCACGGTAATGGCCAGTGGGTGGCCGGCAAGGTCCGGGACGGCTACGCCACCGCCGGTGCCTACGTGGACCAGGGCTACGATTTCGCGGGCTATCACGTGAAGAACGCCTCCGCGCAGGCCCCGGCCGTGCTGGCCACGGTCGGCGGCGCGACCGCTGCCATCACGGTGGCGGCCAAAACGCACATCCCGACCGTCCAGCAACCGTGGAACGCGGTCAATCTGGTCGAAACCGGGGTGCTCATGAACAAACTCGGCCCGGCCTTCAACGAAGCCACGGCGCGCCATGGCATGGCCGAAACCGTCATTCCCAGTCTGGATGCCGATCTGGTGAAACAGGAGGCCGAGGCGAAGAAGCTGGTCGAACAGCACCAGCGCATCCAGCATCCGAACGACGGACGACAGGCCAGCGTCACCCCCGAGCCGACATCGCTGGTCCTCGGCATCAACGATCCCGCCCACCAGGACTACAAGCTGTTCCAGGGCGCGCAGGCCGGCGTGCATGCGCTGGACGCGACCATCAACCGGGTGCCGGACCTGCAGAGCGACCAGCTGGCCGGTGCATTGGCCTGCAAGGCCAAGCAGGAAGGGCTGGAATCCATCGAGCGGGTGGTGCTCAGCACCGACCGCACCCGTGTATTCGCGGTGGACACCCAGGACCTGACCTCCGTGAACCGCCACCTGGCCCAGGTCGACGTGGCCGAGGGCCGCCAGCAGCCCTTGAGCGTGAGCACCGAGCAGGTGGCCGAAGTGAACCGCCAGCAGGCCCTCTCGGCGAACGGCCAGCAGCAGGTGGCCAGCCAGGAGGCCCAGCAGCGCGAGCAGCAGGAGTCGGTTCGCCGGATGGGCTGACGCGTTTGACCCGGGCCGGCCGTGGTCAGGCCGGCCCGGGTTCCAATGCACACCGTCCATGGGGTACAGTCCCCGGGTGTCCATTCTGACGACCCCGCATAACCTTTCTTCCGCTCGCCGTGGTTGGCGATGGTGGCCCGTTGCCGTCGTCCGTCCCGCCACCGCCGTTTCCCGGAAGGAAAGTCGTCTTGATCACGTTCGAGCAGTTCCAGCAACAGGCCGCTGAAGGCCACACCCGCATCCCCGTCGTCCGCGAAGTGCTGTCCGATCTGGACACGCCGCTTTCGGTCTATCTGAAGCTCGCCGACGGCCCGCACACCTATCTTTTCGAGTCCGTTGAAGGCGGCGAGCGCTTCGGGCGCTACTCCATCATCGGCCTGCCGGCGCGCCGGGTGTACGCCTTCCACGGGCACACGCTGACCGTACGCGATGCCGGCCAGGTGGTGGAGGCGCGCGAGGTCACGGACCCGTTCGCCGAAGTGGAGGCGCTCCGCAGCGCCCATTCGGTGCCCAAGCTGGCCGGCCTGCCGGGCTTCACCGGCGGGCTGGTGGGCTGGTTCGGCTTCGAGTGCATCGGCTACATCGAGCCGCGCCTGGCTCCGCCGCGTGGCCGCGATGAGCTGGGAACCCCGGACATCCTGCTGCTGCATTCGGAAGAGCTGGCGGTCTTCGACAACCTCAAGGGCCGCCTGTACCTCATCGTGCATGCCGATCCGCGCGAAGAAGGTGCCTGGGACGATGCCCAGGCCCGGCTGGACGCACTGGTGGCCAAGCTGCGCGCCCCGGGCGCGGGCTACCCGGCTCCGATCACCCGCGACGTGCTGGACGAGAACGACTTCGTCTCCGGCTTCACCCGCGAAGGGTTCATTGCCGCGGTCGACAAGTCGAAGGAGTACATCCGCGCCGGCGACATCTTCCAGGTGGTGCTCAGCCAGCGCCTGAGCGTGCCGTTCACCGCGCGCCCGGTGGATGTCTACCGCGCGCTGCGCGCGCTGAATCCCTCGCCCTACATGTACTTCCTCGATACCGGTGACGTGCAGGTGGTCGGTTCCTCGCCGGAAATCCTGGTGCGCCTGCAGGACGGCGAAGTCACGGTGCGCCCCATCGCCGGCACCCGCCCGCGCGGGGCCACGGTGGAAGAAGACAATGCGCTGGAAGCCGAACTGCTGGCCGACCCGAAGGAACGCGCCGAGCACCTGATGCTGATCGACCTGGGCCGCAACGACGCCGGCCGTGTCTCGCAGGCGGGCACGGTGGAAGTGGGCGAGCAGTTCGTGATCGAACGCTACAGCCACGTGATGCACATCGTCAGCGAGGTCACCGGCCGGCTGCAGCGGGGGCTGAGCTATGCCGACGTGCTGCGCGCGACGTTCCCGGCCGGCACGGTCAGCGGCGCGCCGAAGATCCGCGCGCTGGAAGTAATCCGCGAGCTGGAACCGATCAAGCGCAACGTCTACGCCGGCAGCATCGGTTATATCGGCTGGCATGGCGATGCGGACACCGCGATCGCCATCCGTACCGCGGTGATCAAGGACGGCCGCCTGCATGTGCAGGCCGGTGCCGGCATCGTCTACGACTCGGACCCGGGCAAGGAATGGGACGAGACCATGAACAAGGGCCGCGCGCTGTTCCGCGCCGTGGCGCAGGCGGCCAAGGGCCTCTAATCCCGACGGGGCGGCTCAACGCATCGAGTTGTACCGCCCGCCAGGTCTGTGGTCTGATTCCGCCGCAGAACAACCCACTCACCGAATGAACATGGCCAGTCGCGTTCCGAAGTACATGCCGCACATCGATGGGCTGCGCTGCGTTGCAGTGATGGCCGTGCTGCTCTTCCATTTTGGCGTGCCCGGGATGGGAGGCGGGTACGTGGGCGTCGACATCTTCTTTGTCATCAGCGGCTATCTGATCAGCTCGATCATCATCGGCGAGCTGAAGGCCACTGGCACCTTTGATTTCGCCGGCTTCTACGCGCGACGGGTGCGGCGCATCCTGCCCGCGTTGATTGCAACGCTGGCGGCAGCAACCGCGCTGGCCTGGTTCCTGCTAACCCCCGGAGAGCTGGTCTCGTACGGCAGGTCGCTCGCTGCGGCGTCCCTTTCCGTTTCCAACCTGCAGTTCTGGATGGAGAGCGGGTACTTCGATGCGGCTTCGCAGACCAAGCCCCTCCTGCACATCTGGTCGCTCAGCGTTGAGGAACAGTTCTATCTGGTCTGGCCGGCGTTGCTCTACTTCTGTTACAAGGCGTTTGGTGCTCGGGGCCTGTTCTGGGGAATCGTTGTCGCCGGCCTCGCCAGTTTCGCCGCAAATCACGTCGCAGTTGCTTCACAGCGTGTCAACACCGCGTCGGACCTCTTCTTTCTGCCGCACTTCCGGGTCTTCGAATTTGCCATTGGTGCCATTGGCTACTATCTGATGGGGAGGCTCCCGGCTTCGCGTCTGCTTCACGATGCGTTTCTGGTCGTGGGTGTCGCGCTCATCCTCTATTCGATCATGGCGCTGAAAGAGGGCGACGTTTTTCCCTACGTAAACGCAATCGCGCCGTGCGTGGGTACCCTGCTGGTCATAATGTCCTGCCATTCGAGGCTTGCCAGGGGGTTGCTTGCCAATCCGCTGGCGATCTGGATAGGGAAAATCAGCTACTCGCTCTACCTTGCGCACTGGCCGATCGTGGTGTTTGCCGGCCGCTACATGACCGGCACCCACTGGGCCTCAAAGGCGGCGGCCATGCTGGTGCTGTCGCTGCTTGCAGCCATTGCGCTGCATTATCTGGTTGAAGTGAAGTTCCGGCATGGCGGCCGCTCTGCCGTTGGTACGGGTCGTGTGTTGAGGACGCTGGGCGCGGCAGGCACCTGCTTCGCACTGGGCGTGGTGCTGTTCGCATCCAACGGCATGACATGGCGCTACCACTATTTCAGTCCTGGACAGTTCCATCGATCGGAGTTGATCGCAGACGCTGCCGCTACCTCTCGACTGCATCAGGACGTCGCGATGTCCGAGGAGCCTGCATCCGTTCCGTTCCATCCTCTGGGTGCGGATGAGATCGGCGCAGGCAAGGGCAGGAGATTCGAGCGCGTCATGGCGGGCTGCTCGGTTTCCGTGCTCGATGATCCGCTGAAGTGCCACCTCGAACGGCCGGAGCAGGTACTCATCTTCGGGAACTCACACGAACCGGATGCATACAACGCATTTGACGAGCTGTACCGCAACGACCCGCGCGTCAACCTGATCAGCTTCGGTACGGTCAACGACTGTCAGCTGACGTTCGGCAAGAGGTCGTTCAGATCCACCACCCGGGAGTTGTCCTGTGCCGATCGCTTTGCTGTGCTTGGGAGTGATCAGTTCATCAAGCGACTGAACGTGGTGGTGTTCAACACCCACATGGGTTTCGACGCGATCGCGGCTGACCTCTGGAAGATCCTGGAGATCATGAAGCGCCGGAATCCGTCGCTGCGCATCATCGCCATTGGTTCCTATCTTCAGACCAGTGACGAGTGTGCCTCGCTTTACAACCGGACCGGCACGTTCAATGCCTGTCGGGATCCGGCATTCGTGAACTACATCAACGTCGACGAGCGTTCGAAGTCACCCATTCCCCAGGTGCATTCGCTGGACTATCTTTACATCAGCAAGTATGCGCTGCTCTGTCCGGGCGATATCCCGTCCAGTTGTGCGATCGAAGCCGATCAGGAGCCTGCGTTCTACGATCAGCATCATCTCTCACTGGCCTTTTCCCACCTGATGGGGCGTCGGCTTGGCGAGGCGCATGGCAAGGAGCTTGCTGCCCTGGGGCTTCCGCTTTCATCGCCAGACGGTACGTTGCCGTGACGCACCCCTGGTCAGCATGAATGAACCCCGCGTGCCCCCTCTCATTTTGAAGACGGAAATTGATCCATGTTGTGGATGATCGACAACTACGACAGCTTCACCTACAACCTCGTGCAGTACCTGCAGACGCTGGGGGCCGAGGTGAAGGTGGTGCGCAATGACGCGATGAGCGTGGACGAGATCGCCGCACAGCGCCCCGAGCGCATCGTGATCTCGCCCGGCCCATGCACGCCGAACGAGGCGGGGGTGTCGCTGGAACTGATCCGGCGGCTCGGTCCGACCACGCCGATCCTCGGCGTGTGCCTGGGGCACCAGAGCATCGGCCAGGTGTACGGCGGCGAAGTGATCCGCGCCGGCAACATCATGCACGGCAAGACCTCGCCGATCCGCCACGAAGGCAAGGGCGTGTTCGCCGGCCTGCCGGACCGTTACC
>JAEWLO010000413.1 GCA_023457475.1 Pseudomonadota bacterium
CAGCCACGCAGGGCGTGGCTCTACGGGTCATCCGGGCGGCCGCAGCCACGCAGGGCGTGGCTCTACAGCGGAACCACCTTCCGAAACGCCATCGGCCCCCGCGCATCGCGCTGCTGAACGGTCACCTGCAACCCCTGCGCCGGGAGCCCTTCCGCCTGCACCGGCAACACCCGCCAGCCCTTGCCCGGCTGCCAGGCCTGCACATCAAATTTCTGCACGTCCCGCGCCACCGTCAACGCACCGGCAACCACCGGGGCCGGCAACGGGAAGGTGGAGGAGGGCGCACCGACCGCACGCCGCAGCTCGCGGCCCTGCTGGTACCAGCGCACCCGCTGCCACTGCGTGCCTTCGCTGCCGATGCTGCGGGTGATCTCCAGCGAGAAGCTGCCACCCGGCTCACGCGCGGTGACCAACGAGGTCGGCAACAACCGCTGCGGCTCATCGGCCGGCACCAGCCGGTCACCCGGCGCGGATACCTCGGCGCGCATCTCGATGTCGCGCTGCAACTGCTGCAGTACGCGCAGCGAGGCGGTGGTCTCCGCATCGTTCGCGCGGAGATGCTGGTCGCTGCTGGCCACGCTGTCGAGCGCGCGCCAGCAGATCACGCTGAGCAGGGCCATCACGGTGATCGCGATCATCACTTCGATCAGGGTGAAGCCTGCCTGCTGCCGGTTCATCGCGCGCTGCTCCACGGGTTGCGGATCAGGACCAGGCGCTTGTCCGGATCCTGCTCCAGGTAGACGGCCAGCGCCACGGAGGTGTCGCCATTGTTCCGTTCGATCTGCTGCACGCCCCGGAACCGGATGCGTCCCTGCTCGCAGTCCCAGCGGCCATTCTGTAGCGGCACCGCCTGCAGGCGCAGCTCTTCCCAGCGGTTCTGCGCGCAGATCAGTGCCAGCCGACGGTCGCGGATGCGCGACTGGTCGTCGGTGGCCACCGCCACCGCACGCATCACCGCCGCCAGCGCCACGGCCACGATGGCGAGCGCGATCAACACCTCGATCAGGGTGAATCCGCGTGCGTGGCGCTTCATGGCTGCACCTGCATCTGGCCATTGCCATCGTCGACGATGCGCAGCGTGTTGGCCCCGGAGCTGATCGCCACTTCCCACGGCGTGCCGATCCATTCCGGCGGCAATTCAATGCCGTCGCGAGGGCGCACGCTCACCTCGGTGGCCTGCCACTCGCGTGGGCGCAGCTGATCGTCGCGCTGCAGCACCACCCAGCGCCCACCGTCGCGTCGGCTGAACGCATAGCCCTTCGCATCGGCCTGCCAGCGCAGGGTACGGCCGTCGATGCGTGCCTCGTCGCGCGCGACCTGCAGGTGCTGCGCCAGTTGCAGGGCGTCCTGTCGCAGTTTGCGCTGCGGGTCGAGCAGGGTGTTCATGCCCAGCCCGATCCCGGCCGTGCAGATGCCGATGATCACCAGCACCACCATCAGTTCCAGCAGGGTGAATCCGTGTGCGCGCTGGCGAGACATCAGCCGGGGTTCCTGCGATGACCGATCCGGTCGAGCGTAGTCGCCCCAGATGAAACAAAAGCGTCAGCTACGCCTGCTAGCGTCAACCCACGCTGCCGACGCAATGGAACCTGCATGGACATGAGCCACTGGGATCGCAATCGTCTGTTCACTGCACTTGCCGCCGCTTCGCTGCTGGCCGTGCTGGGGTTTTGGACCTGGCAGCTGCTCGCATTGTCCGAGGCCATCGCTGGTGCCCGCGTGCAGCTCGCCGCCGCACGTCCGCGCCCGGCCGATCCGGCACTGGCTGCGCCGCTGGTGGGCCTGCTGTCGCCGGGCTCGGTGAATACGCAGGTGCAGGTGCTGGGCGTGCTGGCCGGCAGCCACACGCCGCTGGCACTGCTGGCGGTGGATGGCGCGCCGGCACAGGCGGTCGCCGTCGGGCAGCGGCTGGGGCCGGCCACGCGGGTGACCGCGATTGCCGCCGACAGCGTCACCCTGGAACAGGCCGGGCAGCCGCGTGTGCTGCCGGTGCCGATGCTGCCGCCGCTGCCCGAACAGGGCATCGTGCGCGCCGGCAGCGCGCCCGCACGCTGACGCGCGTTCATCGCGCTGGCCGCTGCGGCACCACGGAGTTGCCGAGCGCATTGCCCATGCGTTGCCGCGTGCCTTCCAGGTTGTACTGCAGCATCTGGTTGCCGGGTTGGCGCATCAGCCGCTCGGCTTCGGAAACGGGGGCCTGTGCGCGCTGCGCTTCTGGTGGGGTGAGCTTCTCCTGCAGGCAGGACCAGCTGCGTACGCGTACGCCGTTCACCACGGTGTCGGTGCAGGCCGGGGCAGGAGCGCGTACCGGCACCGCAGGCAGGTCACGCGGCGGCTCGCTGCCCGTGGAGAGGGCCAGCGTGATCAGCACGGACAACACCTGCATGACGTACTCCGGGAATTTCGGTCTCCACCTGTATGACGTAAACCGCGCCTGCAATCCGCCAGCGCGCCGACGAGCGGTACCCGCCACTCCGCACCTCTGGAAAATTTGATGTCGGCTTTGACGCACCGTGCACGTCCTGAAGAGGAACCGGCGCGCTCGACCGCGCTTTCCGCTCTCCTCGTTGCGACGCGATGCCACTGATGAACTCCCCACAGCGCCGTTCCGCCCCTGTTGCTCCTGCCGGCTGCCGCCTGGCCGCCGCGCTGGGCCTGCTGCTGTCGCCGGCATTGGCGGCCGCGCAGCAGGCTGAAGAAGCCACTCCGGCTCCGGCCAAGGTCAGCATCAACGAATACGTGGTGCGTGGCAACACGGTGCTGACCGCGCGCCAGATCGAAACCGCGGTTACCCCGTTCCTGGGCCCGGACAAGACCATGGACGACGTGGAGAGCGCGCGCGACGCGCTGTCCGAGCTGTACCAGCAGGCCGGCTACCAGTCGGTGTTCGTGGAGCTGCCGGAACAACAGGTCACCGGCGGCGTGGTCCTGCTCAAGGTGAACCAGACCCCGGTCGGCCAGCTGCGCGTGGTCGGGGCCAAGCATGAATCGCCCGAGCGCATCCGCGAGCAGGTGCCGGCGCTGGCCGAAGGCCAGGTGCCGGACTTCAACGCCGCGCAGACCGAGCTGTCCGCGCTCAACCGCAGTGGTCGCCGCCAGGTGATGCCGATCGTCAAGGAAGGCACGGTGGCAGGCACCATGGACGTGGACCTGCAGGTGGACGACCGTTCGCCGTGGCGCGCCAGCGCGGCCCTCAACAACGATCACAGCGCGGATACCGAAGACCTGCGCCTGAGCGCGTCGATCGGCCACGACAACCTCTGGCAGCTTGGCCACAGCGCCACCCTGAGCGTGTATACCGCGCCCGAGGACACCGACCAGGCCAAGGTGATTTCCGGCTCCTACGTGGCCCCGTTCGAGGGCACGCCGTGGGCGCTGGAGTTCAACGGTTACACCTCCGACAGCCAGGTGCTGGACGTGGGCGGGCAGGGCGGTGCCGGTGGCGGCACCAGCGTGCTGGGCGATGGTCATTCGCTCGGCCTGAAGCTGACCTACCTGCTGGAAGGCAGTTCGGCCTGGTGGCGCCAGGTCAGCCTGGGCGTGGATTTCAAGGACACGCAGGAAGACACGCGTCTTGGCGAGGAGAGCATGACCACGCCGCTGAAGTACGCCCCGATCACGCTCGGCATCACCGGCGTGCGCCAGGGCGAAGCCGACGTGCTCAACTTCAATGCGCAGCTGGTGGTCGGCACGCGCCGCCTGCTCGGCTACGGCAGCGACACCGCCGAATTCGACCAGAAGCGCTTCCGCGCCGATCCCAGCTTCGTCGTGCTCAAGGGTGAGGTGGCCAACACCCATACCTTCGCCAGCGACTGGCAGTGGTACGCACGCGGCTCGGTGCAGATGACCGACGCGCCGCTGGTCTCGGCCGAGCAGTACGCGGCCGGCGGCATGTACACGGTGCGCGGCTATCTCTCGGCCGAAGCGATCGGCGACTACGGCGCGCTCGCCAACCTGGAATGGCGCACGCCGGCGTGGCGCGTGGGCAGCTGGATGGACGCGCGCCTGTATGCGTTCACCGACGCCGCCTACCTGCGCCTGCGCACGCCGCTGCCGGAGCAGGAAGACAAGTACAACCTGGCCTCGTTCGGCGTGGGTGCCTCGCTGCGCTTCGGCGACCACCTGCAGCTGCGCCTGGATTACGGCTACCCCTACAG
>JAEWLO010000414.1 GCA_023457475.1 Pseudomonadota bacterium
GCCATGGACCTGCTGAGCGCCCTGCGCCTGTGCGCGAACGTGCCGGGCCAGTACGCCATCGATGCGGCGGTGAACGGTCCGGATACCATTTCCGCCTTGTGTGCGCCGGGTGGCCGCCTGTATGAAACCCGCCGCGCGGTGATCGAGGCCTGCAATGCCAGCGAGCACCTGTCGCTGGTGGCTCCGGCCGGCGCGCTTTACGCCTTCCCGGCGGTAGTGGGCGCGGCCGCGCGTGCCTTCGACGACCACGAGTTCGCACTGGAACTGATGAACGAGGAAGGCGTGCTGGTGGTACCGGGTTCGAGCTTCAACGTGCCCTACCGCCACCACTTCCGTGTGACCCTGCTGCCGGAAGCTTCGGTCATGCGTGACGTGTTCGCCCGCATCGACCGCGCCCTGGCGCGCCGGGCCGAAGCCAACACCAAGGTGGTGCCGATCAAGCCCCGTAGCGTGGCCTGATCGATGGCACTGCGCTATCTGGCCCTGGGCGATTCGTACACGATCGGCGAGGGCGTGGCACCGTCCGGGCGCTGGCCGGTGCAGCTGGCCACGGCGTTGCAGGAAGCCGGCCAGGTGGTGGCCGACCCAGAGATCATCGCCACCACCGGCTGGACCACGGACGAGCTGGACGCCGGCATCGATGCTGCCGCACCGACCGGTACGTTCGGGTTGGTGAGCCTGCTCATCGGGGTCAACGACCAGTACCGCGGCCGCAGCGTGGACGAATACCGCCCCCGCTTCACCGCCCTGCTGCAGCGCGCGCTCGGCTTCGCCGCCGGCAACGCGCACCACGTGCTGGTGCTGTCCATTCCCGATTGGGGTGTCACCCCGTTCGCGAAGGCGTCGGGCCGCGACCTCGATCAGATCGCACGCGAACTGGATGCCTACAACGCCGCGGCGAAAGCGATCTGCACCGAACACTGCATCGCCTTCGTCGACATCACCGCCATCAGCCGCGAACGCGGTGCCGGAACCGACATGCTGGCAGACGACGGCCTGCATCCGTCGGCCGCCCACTACACCCTCTGGACGCGCGAAGCCTTCCCGGTGGCGCGCCGGCTTCTGGATCAAAAGGATTCCCCCTGAGCACGGACGCACGCCCCTTGGCCAAGGACCAGGCCCGCCGCATCGCCGATGCCTTCATGCCGTCGCAGCGGTTCGGCAACCGCCGCGACTACTACTACAGCCGCGGCAAGCTGGGCAGTGACCCGCTGTTCCCCGGTGCGCTGGCCGCGCTGCGCGGCGACACCCAGCCGCTGCTGGATATCGGCTGCGGCCTGGGCCTGCTGGCCCACGTTCTGCGCCAGGATGGCGCGACCATGGACTACCGGGGCGTGGACGTGGACGCCGACAAGATCGCCCGCGCGGAGCGCGCCCGTGACCGCGCCGCACTGGCCGATACCCGTTTCGACTGCCTCGACGCCAGCGCGCAGCTGCCGCCCCACCAGGGCAGCGTGGCCCTGCTGGACGTGCTGCAGTACCTTCCGGCGGAGGCGCAACCGCGCCTGTTGAGCGACGCGGCAGCGCGCGTGGCACCGGGCGGGCGGCTGGTGATCCGCACCATGCTGGCCGATAACAGCGGCCGCGACCGCACCACCCGCATCACCGACATGTTGGCCCACCTGATCGGCTGGATGGGCACCCGCCCCCGCCACTACCCCGACGCCGCCAGCGTGCGCGCGCCCCTGGAAGCAGCCGGCCTGCAGTTGCAGATGGCTCCGCTGTACGGCAATACCCCCTTCAACAACTGGCTGGTCACCGCCACGCGCGGCTGAGATGCAGGACCGGCCCCGCCATTCCGCCCTCGGTATCGCCGCACTGGTGGTCAGCCTGTGTGCACTGGTGGTGTTCGCGGTGACCGCGCAGGTCGCCCACCGTCCCGCTTACCAGAACATGCAGGATGTTCCGCTGGCGCTGCTGGTGCTGTTGTTCGTCGGGCTGGGGTTGAGCGCGCTGGCCCTGCTGCTGGGCATCGGCAGCGCGCTGCAGCACCATCGTCGCCGGGTCACCGCCGTGCTGGCGCTGGGGCTGTCGGTCACCCTGCTGTGGGCGCAGGCGTCTCTGGGCAGCTGGGCGCACCAGCAGTGGGAACAGGCGCATCCTCCGGCAGCGCCGCACGCAGCCCCCTGACCTGCAGTTCCTGCAGCACGGCCTCGATGATGGCCAGGTTGTGGCCGTGTGCCGCCCCTTCGTGCAGCAGGACGATCGCGCCGGGCTTCAGGTCGGGGCGGATGCGATCCACCACCCCTTCGGGCGTGCAGTTCACGCCATCGAAGCCACGTGCACTCCAGCCCACCCGGGTCAGGCGCAGGCGTTTGAGCGACGGCGCGACGAAGGGATTGGTCATGCCCACCACGGAGCGGTACCAGCGGGGCGGCACGCCCGCCGCGGCGGTCAGGGCCTGCTGGCAGGCACTGATCTCCCGGGACATGGTGCCCGGGCCGAGCCGCCAGAAGCGGGTCTGCGGATGACTGTGGCTGTGGTTGCCCAGGTCATGTCCACGCGCCAGCACCTCCCGGACCAGGTCCGGCCGCGCCTGCGCGCGCTCACCGACCATGAAGAAGGTGGCCCTGGCCTGGTAGCGGTCGAGCAGTGCCAGCACCGCAGGGGTCTCCGGCGAGGGGCCGTCATCGATGGTCAGCCAGACGCGCGGGGCATTGCCCGGCAGGCGGCTGACCACGGGTGCATAGAAGCGGCTGTTGGGCAGGAAGATGGGCACCATGAACAGGGCGTGGGAGGCCACCATCATGGGCAGCCCGACGTACCAGCCGGCGTGCCACCAGACGGCAGCCACGGCCAGTTGGGACATCACCAGCCAGGGCAGCCAGCGCCAGGGGTGGGTGGGAGTGCGATGCAGCGTTTCCGGTCCGGTCATGCCCCATGATGCCACGCCGCGTAGAATGGGGGATTCGAAAAAACCTCGGACCCGACCGTCATGTCCCTTGATCCTGCCCTGCGCTCGCGCATCGAATCCATTCTCAACGCCAACCGCGTCGTGCTGTTCATGAAGGGCCAGCCGACCATGCCCCAGTGTGGGTTCTCGGCCAAGGCGGTCGGCGCGCTGCAGGACCTGGGTGTCGAGTTCGCCCACGTCAACGTGCTCGCCGATCCGGAAATCCGCGAAGGCATCAAGGCCTACGGCGAGTGGCCCACCATTCCGCAGCTGTACATCGAAGGCGAGCTGGTGGGCGGTAGCGACATCATTCTGCAGATGGCCGGCAGCGGCGAGCTGAGCAGCGTGCTGGGCCTGGCCGCGCCGGACCGCACCGCACCGAACATCACCGTGACCCCGGCCGCAGTGGAAATGCTGCGCGGCGCGCTGGCCGACGCGCCAGGCGCTTCGCTGCAGCTGAGCATCGACGCCGGCTTCCAGCCGAACTTCCAGCTGGCACCGCACGACGACAGCGCCATTGCCGCCGAATCCAACGGCCTGCGCGTCCAGTTCGATCTCGCCAGCGCGCGCCGCGCCGAAGGCATCACCATCGACTGGGTGGACGACATCCGCGGCAAGGGCCTGGC
>JAEWLO010000415.1 GCA_023457475.1 Pseudomonadota bacterium
GCTGGAACGAGACGATGGCCCCGAGCACGATGCCGAGCGTGCCGGCGCAGAACACGATGAGCAGTTTGGGGCCGAGCTTGAGGATGCCCTTGAGGTCGATGGAGAGTGTGAGCAGCACCAGCGCCGCGGGCAGCAGTACATCACGGGCGATGGGGTTGTAGAGCTTGGTGGTGTGGCCGTCGATCAGGCCGGTGGTGTTGTAGATGGCCGGGATGAAGTAGCACAGCAGCAGCGCCGGTACCCAGGCGAAGATCTTTTTCAGCAGCGGGGTGGGCCCGCTGGCCGCCCAGAAGATGAGGGCCAGGGTGGCAGCGATCAGGCCGAGGCCGACGATGTCGCTGGTGATGAGGGCGGTACTGGGTTCGGTCGGCATGCTGCCATCCTCTGTCGATCGAAAGGGCAAAAAAAAGCGCCGCATAAAGCGGCGCTGACCTGGAGATTAACATCATCTTCACGCATTGCCACCCTCAAGCAGGCAGCGAAGCCCCCAGATCCAGCAGCACTCGCGTCCCTCGCGGAATGCTGGGCTCGATGATCAACCCCCACCCCAAGTGCTCGCACAGGCGGGCGATCAGCTCCAGGCCGATGCCGCTCTGTTCATTGCGGTCGCCGCGCGCCATGCGGGCGTAGACGGCGGCGATCTCTTCCGGGCTCATGCCCAGCCCGGGGTCTTCCAGCGTCACCACGGCCCGATCGGACACAGCAAGGCGGATGGTGCCGCGCCCGCTGTTCTCGATGGCGTTGCGCAGCAGGTTACCGATGGCGGCCTGCACCACGCCCAAGGGCGCGATGATGTCCACGCGTGGCAGCGGGCCCAGCTCGATCTGCAGGTCCTTGTCGCCCATCAGGTGCCGATGGTCTTCGATGATCTCGGGCAGCAACTGGTCCAGTGCGATGCGCTCCTTCAGGCCGGCCAACCGCGCCGGTTCACGCGCAAGCACCAGCAGCAGCTGGATCAGCTGCTCCACTCCCTGCGCGCTACGGTGCACGCGTTCCATCTGCTGACGCGCGCGATCGGGCACGCCAGGCTGCTCCAGGGCCAGTTCCGCGGCACCGGTAATCACCGCGATGGGGGTGCGCAGCTCATGGCTGGCGGTGCTGATGAACACCCGCTCGCGTTCGACGAACTGCTCGTTACGCTGCAGGTAGTCGTTGAGCGCGGCCGCGATCACGTACAGCTCCGAGCTGCCACGCGGATCGACCTCCACCCGCTGCCCGGGAATGCCGGGCCGCAGATCATGAATGTGCCGGGCCAACGAGCGCAGCGGGCTGACCAGCCGGCTTACGCCAAACGAGGCCATCAGCACCGTCACGATGATCATCACCACGCCCGCCAGCATCACCCAGCGCGTGGCGAACTCTTCCAGCTCGTGGAAGTCGGTGATGTCCAGTGCCAGCGCCATGCGGCCGCGGGTGGGCGTATCGCGCACCATCACAGCAGCGGAGCGGTCGTCGATGAGCACACCGTCGTGCAGACCCGGATGCAGGCCGAGCACCGATGCGGGCACGGCCCCCTCGCTGAAGACGAACAGACGCAGTGTGTCGGTATCCTGCCAGCGATAGGAAGGTTCTTCCTCGATGTGGTGGGTGATGCTGTCCAGCTCGGTATTGAGCAGGGCGCGCCAGGCCGAATGTTCGGCGTGCTCGTGCACGTAGTTGCCTACGCTGAACACCGCCAGCGAGAGCAGCGCCAGATAGCCGAGCAGCCACCAGACCAGCCGTCGGTGCAACGGAGCCGGCTTACGCAGACGCATCGCCGCTCTCCGCGCTGCCCGCCGCCAACCGATAACCGACGCGGGGCAACGTATGGATCAGCTTCATGGCGAACGGGCCGTCCACGCTGCGCCGCAGCTCGTAGACATGCGAACGGAGAAGGTCGCCGTCCGGCGGTTCGTCGCCCCACAACGCGAACTCCAGCTGCTGGCGGGTGACCGCCGCCGGGCTCGCGCGCATCAGCACCTCCAGCAGCTTGCGGCAGGCAGGGTAGAGGTGCAGCACCTGACCTTCGCGCTGCGCTTCCAGCGTGGCCAGGTCCAGGGTCAGGCCGCCCACTTCGAGCACCTTGCGCGGGTTGCGGCCGTGGGCGCGCACCTGCAGCGCCTCCAGCCGCACTTCCAGTTCGGGCAACGCGAAGGGTTTGGTCAGGTAATCGTCCGCACCGGCCCGGAACCCGGCGATCTTGTCGGGAAGCTCGTCGCGCGCGGTCAGCATGATCACCGGCGTCTCCAGGCCGTGTTCCAGGCGCAGGCGGCGCAGCACTTCCGGCCCCTCCATGCGGGGCAGCATCCAGTCCAGGATCACCGCGTCGTAGGCGTGGGCCTGGGCCAGGTGCAGGCCGGTGATACCGTCCGGAGCCACGTCCAGCACATGTCCGCGGGCCTCGAAATAATCGAACAGGTTGGCCACGAGTTGGCGGTTGTCTTCGATGACCAGCAGGCGCATGCACGGTTCCCGGGGGCGATTCCCGCGATGGTAGCCCCGTCAACGTCGAAATTCGGTCGCAATCGGCCCGATTCGACGCCTTTCTTACATCCGCGCCCCCAGAGTACCTTTTTTGGTTGCGGACACTCCCCGTGCTCCATCGCTTGCTGCGCCGACATTGGCGCGTCTTCACCTGCGTGGCCCTGCTGCTCTCCCTGGCGGCCGGCATCGGCCTGCGCTCGCCCTCTCCGCCGGACGAGCCGCGCTTCGTCATGGCCGCGCGCGACATGGTCGAGAGCGGCCAATGGCTGCTGCCGCACCGGGGCAGGGAGCTGTATGCGGAAAAGCCGCCGGTGTTCATGTGGATGCAGGCCGCGACGTATTCGGTGGTGCGGGACTGGAACCTGGCCTTTCTGCTGCCTTCGCTGCTGGCCGCGCTGGCGACCCTGTGGCTGAGCTGGGACCTGGGCCGCCGCCTGTGGAACCGCCGCGTCGGGTGGTGGGCGGTGCTGGCGCTGATGAGCTGCGTGCAGTTCGGGCTGATGGCCAAACGTGCCCAGATCGACATGGTGCTGGTGGCGATGACCACGCTGTCGCTATGGGGGCTGTTGCGGCATCTGCTCGAACGCCCGAATACAACCGCGTTGTGGGTCGGCGGCTTCGCTGCGGGACTGGGTACGGTGACCAAGGGCGTGGGCTTCCTGCCCTTGCTGGTGTTGCTGCCATGGGTGCTGTGGCGCTGGCAGGTAAGCGACCGCGACAGCGTGTACCGGGCTCCCGCCCGGCCGCTGCTGTGGCTGGTCCCGGCGTTCCTGCTGGGTACCGCGGTATGGCTGGCACCACTCGGCATTGCCCTGCTCACCGCGCCCACGCCGGAGCTGCAGGCCTACGCGCACGAGCTGCTGTTCAAGCAGACCGGCACCCGCTACGCCAGTGCATGGCATCACGTGCAGCCGGCCTGGTACTACCTGCAGGTGATGGCCACGCTGTGGCTGCCGGGCAGCCTGCTGCTGCCGGCGCTTGCCCCCGGCTGGTGGCGACGGCTGCGCCGTCTGGATGCCCGCTGGTGGCTGCTGCTGGGCTGGGCCCTTCTGGTGCTGGTGTTCTTCAGCGTCAGCCCGGGCAAGCGCGAGGTCTACATTTTCCCGATGCTGCCAGCGCTGTGCGTGGCGGCCGCGCCGCTGCTGCCGGGCCTGCTGCGCCGCAGCGGCCCGCGCTGGCTGCTGCTGGTCTACGTGCTGCTGCTGGGCGTCGCAGCACTGGCGGCGGGCGTGCACATGCTGGGGGGCAGTCCGTGGGCGCACGCGCAGCTGGCCCGCCGCGCCATGCCCGACAGCCTGCTCGACCCTCTGGGGCTGTGGATGTCCGGCTTTGCCGTGGTGGTGCTCGCGCTGGCGGCGTGGCTGCGCCTGCGCCGCGCCCCCCTGCTCGTCGTGGTGACCTCATTGCTGCTGTGGAACCTGTACGGCTGGGGCCTGATGCCAGCGCTGGACCCGTACAGCTCGGCGTCGGCGGTGATGCATCAGGTCGGCGAGCGGCTCGGTCCCGACGCCGAGCTGGGCATGGTCGGCTGGCGTGAGCAGAACCGCCTGCAGGCCGACCGGGCGGTGACCGACTTCGGCTTCAAGAAGCCCTGGGACCAGCAGTGGCAGGAAGCGGTGCCGTGGCTGTCCCAGTCTCCGGCGCGGCGTTGGTTGCTGGTGATGGAGCCGGCGCTCAGTCCGTGCGTGGACCGCACGAAGGCCGAGGTGATCGGCCAGGCCAACCGCAACGTTTGGTGGCTGGTGCCGGGAACGGCCGTGGCCACCGACTGCCATGCCCATGTAAAGGGCGGTGAACTC
The DNA here is from genome assembly GCA_023457475.1 of Pseudomonadota bacterium. Taxonomy (GTDB): domain Bacteria; phylum Pseudomonadota; class Gammaproteobacteria; order Xanthomonadales; family Xanthomonadaceae; genus Stenotrophomonas. The sequence continues at coordinate 4,263 of JAEWLO010000415.1, forward strand.
GGCAACGACGACGCGGACTGAACGCCAGCGCGCTTCAATGCGCGGATTAACGCCGGGGCAACATGGCTCCGACCCGCTTCCGACGTCACCCTGACGAGCATGCGACGGTCTCCTCCACGGCCGTCGCTGCATGTTGCCTGCCTTCGTCGCTTCCACGTCCCTCCCCTCCCCGGCGGATGTACCGGCCGGGTTTCTTCGCCATCATCTGCTGTGGCCACTGATCGCGGCCCTGATCGCCAGCGCCGTGCTGATGGGCGGCAACGGCGACCAATGGGTGGCCGACCAGCTGTACCGGCTGCAGGGCGGCCACTGGGCGCTGCAGCATGCGTGGACCACCAGCGCGCTGATCCACAAGGGCGGCAAGTGGCTGAGCACGGCTGCGGCGCTGCTGGCGATGGTGCTGTACATGCATGCCGGACGACGCCCGCACCTGCGTGCCTGGCGCTGGCCATTGCTGTATGTGGTGCTGGCGGTGGCATTGAGCACCGGCGCGGTGTCGTGGCTGAAGTCGTTGACCCAGATGGATTGCCCGTGGGACCTGACGCGATACGGCGGAACCCGCGAGTTCATCGGGCTGTTCTCGGCCCGCCCGGTGGGCATGCCGAAAGCCGCGTGCTTCCCCGCAGGCCATGCCAGTGCCGGGTATGCCTGGGTGTGCCTGTACTTCCTTGCGCTGATGGTGAGGCCGCAGTGGCGCTGGCAGGGGCTCGCGGCGGGTCTGCTGGCTGGAGCCGTGTTCGGCCTCTCCCAGCAGCTGCGCGGGGCGCATTTTCTTTCGCATGATGTGTGGACGCTGGTGGTGTGCTGGAGCGTTTCGGTGCTGGTGTATCGGGCGGGGCACCGCCGGGCAGAGCCGGGCGCTACGGGGGCGGGCGGAGCGCCCCGACCTTCGGCCCTTGCGGAGTGACGTCACCCCCTCTAGCCTTCGGCGGTCTGTCACCACCCAAGGATGTACCCCGTGAACCATCGCCCGCTATTGCTGGCCCTGGCTGTCGGTGCTGCCGCACTGACGCTGGCGGCCTGCCAGAAGGAACCGTCGCCTTCCGATGCCCCGGCTGCCGGCACTGCCGCCAAGCCGGACGAGACCGCCGACCAGTTCATTGCCCGCGTCAACGCCGAGTACAAGGCCATGTACCCGGAAATGACCTCGGCACAGTGGCTGTCGTCGACCTACATCAATGACGATTCCGAGCGGGTGGCGGCCAAGGCCAACGAGCGCTGGCTGACCGTGCTCAACGGCTGGATCGCCCAGGCCGGCCAGTACGACGGCCAGCCGATGAGCGAGGACACCAAGCGCCAGCTGCACCTGCTGAAGCTGATGACCGCCATGCCGGCCCCGCGCGACCCGGCCAAACTGGGCGAGCTGACCCGCATCGCCAGCCGCATGGAAGGCGCGTACGGTGCCGGGAAGTACTGCACCGACGAGGCCAACCCGGCCAGCTGCCGCCAGCTGGGCGACCTGGAACAGGTGCTGGCCCGCAGCCGCGACTACGACGCGCAGCTGGATGCGTGGCAGGGCTGGCATGGCACCACCAAGCCGATGCGCGCCGACTACCAGCGCTTCGTCGGGCTGGTGAATGAAGGCGCGAAGGAAATGGGCTTTGCCGACGCCGGCCAGATGTGGCGCAGCGGCTACGACATGCCGCCGGAGCAGATCGGCCCGGAAACCGACCGCCTGTGGGAACAGGTCAAGCCGATGTACGAACAGCTGCACTGCTACACGCGCGGCAAGCTGGACGCCACCTACGGCAAGGACAAGGCAGAAACCCAGGGCGGCCTGATCGCCGCACACCTGCTGGGCAACATGTGGCAGCAGGACTGGTCGAACCTGTGGGACCAGCTGGAACCCTACCCCGGTGCCGGCAGCCTGGACATCACCGCCGCGCTGGAAAAGCAGTACCAGGGCAACCTGAGCGGTGCCATCGCCAAGGCCGGCGGCAGCAACGCCAACATGGAAGCGCTGTACAAGGCGCAGCGTGAGGCCGAACTGCGCACCGCCAAGCAGATGACCGAACGCGCGCAGGACTTCTACGTCTCGCTGGGCATGCCGGCGCTGCCGAAGTCGTACTGGGACAAGACCCAGTTCATCAAGCCGCTGGACCGCGACGTGGTCTGCCACGCCAGCGCCTGGGACATGAACATGGAAGGCGACGTGCGCACCAAGATGTGCATCAAGCCGAACGAAGAAAACTTCACCACCATCTACCACGAGCTGGGCCACATCTATTACGACCTGGCCTACAACCCGCTGCCGCCGCTGTTCCAGGGCGGTGCCAACGACGGCTTCCATGAAGCCATCGGCGACACCATCGTACTGGCGATGACCCCGCAGTACCTCAACTCGATTGGTCTTGTCGACAAGCCGCAGGAAAGCCGCGAGGCGACCATCAACGCGCAGATGCGCATGGCCCTGAGCGGCGTGTCGTTCCTGCCGTTCGGCCTGATGATCGACCGCTGGCGCTGGGGCGTGTTCGACGGTTCGATCACCCCGGACAACTACAACAAGGCGTGGTGGGACCTGAAGGCGAAGTACCAGGGCGTGGCTCCGGCCACCGCACGCGGCGAAGACTTCTTCGACCCGGGTGCCAAGTACCACGTGCCGGGCAATACCCCGTACACGCGCTACTTCCTGGCCCGCATCCTGCAGTTCCAGTTCTACAAGGGCCTGTGCGACGCGGCCGGCTACAAGGGCCCGCTGCACCAGTGCAGCTTCTATGGCAACAAGGAAGCCGGCCAGAAGTTCTGGGCGATGCTGAGCAAGGGCGCGAGCCAGCCGTGGCAGGCAACGCTGAAGGAGATCACCGGCGGCGAGAAGCTGGATGCCGGCCCGATGATCGAATACTTCACGCCGGTCAACGAATGGCTGAAGCAGCAGAACCAGGGCCAGATGTGTGGTTGGCAGGCTCCGGGGGCAGCAACCACCGCCGCAGCCAAGTGAGGTAGTGCCGGGCCATGCCCGGCAACCTACGGCAACACCGAAACGGCCCACAAGGGCCGTTTCCGTTTGTGACCTGCTGCAAGGTCCAAAAATGATGCAGGTCAAAGTTCGATTACTTTGAATCAAATTCGAGAGCGCCAAGGGTGCCCGGAGGACTACCGTGCGGATTCCCATCCGCAGTGGAGTGCCTCATGTCGATTCTGGGTTTGAAGGTTCCCGTCGGACACGCATGGCGTGCCCCTACGCTGGCGTTGGCACTCGCGTTGGGTGCACCCGCCTTTGCCGGCACGGCTCCGGCGTCCATCGCGCGTGCGGCCGATACGTACAACCCCGCGCAGACCTATGCCGCCGGCTGCGTGGTGATCCTCGACGGACGTTGGTTCAAGGCCAAATGGTGGGCCGAGGCCGGTCAGTCACCGGCGCAGATCGATCCCGCGCAGCCCTGGCTTTCGCCCTGGGAAGAAGTGACCGAAACCACGCCGGGCTGCGATGGCGGCGGCGGCACACCGGTCGACCCGCAGCCGGAACCGGAACCGCAGGAACCGGTGCGCATACCGCTGGCCGCGCTGCTGGCCGACGAGGCACGTCTCACTGATTTTCCGTTGATGCAGGACACCCTGGCCTCGATCCGCACGCTGCCCAATGCCGAGGTGGAAGCGGTCGCACCGCTGCGCTCTGCCAACCCGGAAAACGTGCGCCGGGTGGAAGCGCTGGTCAGCGCGGAGCAGTTCGAATTCCTGTTCACGCTGCGTGCGCCGGAGTACACCTATCGTGGGTTCCTGCAGGCCTTCGCGAAGTTCCCTGCCATCTGCGCCACGTACATCGACGGGCGTGACTCGAATGCTATCTGTCGGAAGACGCTGGCCACGATGGTGGCGCATTTCGCCCAGGAGACCGGCGCGCATGATATCCACAGCGCCATTCCGGAATGGCGTCAGGCGCTCGTGCATGTGCGTGAAATGGGCTGGAGCGAGGACCGCGCCGACGGTTATGCCGGTGAGTGCAACCCGGCCACGTGGCAGGGCCAGACCTGGCCGTGCGGCACCTTCGCCGACGGCCCGAACGCTGGCCGTTTCAAGAGCTATTTCGGCCGCGGGGCCAAGCAGCTCTCGTACAACTACAACTACGGCCCGTTCTCGGATGCGATGTTCGGCAC
>JAEWLO010000416.1 GCA_023457475.1 Pseudomonadota bacterium
CTTCAGAACCTGGCAATCGGAACCTTCATTCATGCGCCGAATGAGCCTGCGCGCCCTCTGCACCTCTCTGCTGCTGCTTGCAGGCCTTCCGCTCGTCCATGCCGCGCCTTCCCAGGTCACCCACGGCCGCTTCAACGACGTCCCGGTCCACGCGCCTGACGGCACGCCGCAGCGGGTCGTGGTCTGGTTCGACGGTGGTGCCGAATCCGCATACACCGCACGGCGCATCGAAGCCCTGCGCGCCCACGGTGCGCTCGTGGCGCGGGTCGACGTGGCACGGTTGCGCAAGGCGGTCGCCGCTGACGGGGGCGACTGCGCCTTCGGTGCCGGCGACGTGGAGAACTTCTCGCGTTTTCTGCAGGCGTATCTGCATGTACCGGGGTATCACCTGCCGATGCTGGGCGGCGATGGCAGCGGCGCGGGTCTGGCCTACGCCGTGGCCGCACAGGCAGAGGGCCGGGTGTTCGCCGGCCTGCTGACCACCGGGTTCGAACCGGACGCCACCCATGAGTCCCAGGTCTGCGGGCCGGGCGTCAACGACGGGCACCTGCGGCCGACGGCATTGAATGCACCCTGGCTCAACGCGCAGGGCGTCGCGGGCCGCGGGGCCGGCGCAACCGCTGCCTTCGTGGGCAAGGTGCCGCTGGGCCGGGAATTCAAGCGAAGCGGGCAGGGCAACGACATCCCCGGCCTGTTGGCGGCCGCCCAGGTGCTCGGCGCGCAGCCGGGCGTGAGTCTCGCACCGCCGCCGCAGGCGCTGGATGGCCTGCCCGTCGTGGAAGTGCCTGCGGCAACGCCGGGCGACACCTTGGCCATCTTCGTCTCCGGCGACGGCGGTTGGGCCGGCCTGGACAAGGAGGTCGCGGCCGCGCTGAGCGAAGCCGGCGTCGCGGTGGTGGGCGTGGATTCGCTGCGCTACTTCTGGACCAGGCGCACGCCGCAGGGGTTCGCAGGCGACCTGGAGCGCATCGCCGCGCATTACACCACGCAGTGGCAGCGCCCGCGGTTGCTGTTGATCGGGTTCTCGCAGGGCGCGGACGTGCTGCCGGCGGCGATCAACCAGCTGGATCCCGCAACCCGCGAGCGCGTGGCGCTGATTGGCCTGATGTCGGTGGGCCGTCGCGCCGACTACGAATTCCACGTCAGCAACTGGCTGGGTGGGGGAGGCGGTGGCCTCCCGATCGCGCCGGAGATCGCCCGCCTGCCGGCGCAGCGCACGCTGTGCCTGTACGGGAAGGAGGACGAGGATGCGGTGTGTCCCGATCTCCCCTCAGGCGGCGTGCAGGTGATCGCGCTGCCGGGCGACCATCACTTCAAGGGCGATTACACGTTGTTGGCGAAGACATTGTTGGCGCGCGTGCCGGCGCATTGATAACCGCGTAGTGACACGGCATGCGTGTCATCGCGGTGCCGGATTCAATCGTTCTTCCGTGGTTCAAGGCTGATCAACCGCGTCGCATCCAGCAACGCCGCCGGTAGATGCATGCCACCCGGCGCGGCCAGATACCGCGCCCGCCAGCTGGGCGCGAACTTCGATTTGAACCGACGCAGCCCACTGAACCCGTAGAACCGCTCGCCATGCCGCGCCACCAGATTGGCGAAGCGGTTCCAACGTCCGGCCAACCGGTGCTGCGCCAACCCGGACAGCGGGGCCATGCCCAGCGAGAACCGCGTGAATCCCTGGGCGCGCCCCCACAGGAAAAGCTCGATGAACAGAAAATCCATCGTGCCCTTCGGCGCGTCATCCACATGCCGCATCAGGTCCACCGACAGCTCGCGGCCGGCCGGAGCCTGCCAGAGATTGGCAAAGGCGACGATGCGGCCTTCCGCTTCCACGATCGCCATCGGAAAACGTGTCAGATATCCTGGCTCGAAGCTGCCCAGCGAGAATCCTTTTTCGTCGCCGGCCTTGTCGTCCAGCCACTGCCGCGACACCTCCGCCAGCGCTGGCAGCAGAGCGGAGACGTCTTCGGCAGGCACCACGCGGAAGCCGAGGCCGCCGCGCCTGCCCCGGTTCCACGCCTGGCGCAGGTCGGCCCGCTCGCGCCCTTCCAGACTGAAATCCTGCAGCGGCACCATCGCTTCCTCGCCCAGTTTCACCAGGCTCAGCCCCAGGTCCAGATAGGTCTGCCAGTAGGCTTCGCCCACCTGGTAGAACACTGGCCGCAGGCCCAGGCGGTCCGCCTCCTCGCGGAACCGCCAGATCAGCGCGCGTGCCACCTCCGGCGGCCCGACCGGGTCGCCCATCGCGATGAGCGAGCCGCCGTAGCGCTGCATCATCACGAAGCCGCGCTGCGCGTCATCGCGCAGCACGGCCTTGTCTGCTGTCAGTACCAGGCAGGCCTGGGTGTCTTCGGCCTGCTGCAACACCGGGGCCAGCGCGACCAGTGTGGCGGCATCGGCGGCCGGCAACGGGGTGCGTGTGCTGCGCAGCAGGCGTGCCAATCCGAACACGGTGAGCGCGATGGCGACCAGCAGCAGGGCACGCAGCGCCCGCGGCGCGTTGCCCTGCGCGGCGAACTGCCACCACAGCTCGTTCTGGTACTCCACATGGCTGTAAACAAAGAACAACAGCCAGATCACCGCGACCAGCACCAGCCCGAGGTTGCGGATCCACGGCCACGACCAGGCCTGGTCGAGCAAGGCACCCTGCCGATAGAACTCCCGTCGCGAGGCCCACAGGGCCAGGGCCACCACCAGGGCGGAGAGCGCGATCAATACCTGCCCCCCGCGCAGCCAGATCGGCAGCGGGGCGACCACGCAGATGGTCAGCGCCAGCATCCACGCCGCATGACTGCGCCGAGCCAGGCCTTGGCCGATCAGCAGCAGGGCGACGCCGGCCAGACTGCCCAGCAGGTGCGAAGTTTCCAGCACCGGCAGCGATGCATGCAGCAGGTGACGCCGTGGGGTGGGTAATGTGCCGTCGATGACCAGCGCCGCGCCGACGCTGAACACCGCCAGCGCGATGATCTGCGGAAGCCACGGGCGCAGCGCGCTCCAGCCCGCGCGGGTGGCACCGGCACCGGCACGCAGCGGCTGACGCAGCGCGGGGGCCACGGCCAGCAGCGTGGCCAGCAGCAGCGGCAGCACGTAATAGGTGACGCGATAGATGAGCGCCGCCGCCAGCACCGCGCCGGGGGCTACCTGCGGCAGCAGCTTGAGCAGGCTCCACTCGAACACGCCCAGCCCGGCCGGGACGCTGGAGACCAGCCCGGCCACCACGGCGACCAGATACAGCCCGACGAAACCGGGCAGTCCCGCCGGTGTGTCCATCGGCAGCAGCACATAGAACGCGGCCGCCGCCAGCACCAGCTCCACCACACTCAGCGCGGTGACGCCCAGCACCGTGCGCCGGTCCGGCAGCCACAGCGCATGGCCGCGGATGTGGAAGCTGCGCCCCTCACGCCCGACCGCCAGCACCAGCCCGGCATAGCCGAGCAGGGCGACCAGGCCCAGCCCACGCTCGACCGATGCCGATACCGGCAATGCCAGCGCGGCGGCGCCGGGCTCCAGCACCAGGGCCAGCCCCAGCAGCAGCCAGGCACCGAACACGAAGCCCAGTGTGCTCATCAGCACGACCTGGCCGATCTCGGCGAGCGTCAGGCCGGCCCGGCCGTAGCCGCGCAGACGCACCGCGCCTCCGGTCAGCGCCGCGAAGCCGAGGGTCTGCCCTAGCGCATGCGCCAGGAAGGCGGTGATGCCCACCCGCGCCGGATGAAGGTGCTTGCCGCTGCGCCGAAGGCCGATCGCGTCAAATCCGATCAGGCAGGCGTAACTGGCAAGGCCCAGGACCACCGTCAGCGCGATCTGGCCGCTGCCCAGCTGGTGGAACGCATCGCGGATGGCGCGGTAGCCGTGGTCGTCGAATTCGTTGGCCAGCCCGTGCAGGGCCAGCGCGAGGATGCCAAGGCTGACCACGACCGTGGCGGCACGCCGCCAGCCGGCATGCGCCGTCGTGGGCGCAGAGGAGGAGTCAGTCATCGGAAGAGCGTGCTCCGGCAGGGGCGATGAAGGCGTCAACGGCCGGCGGTGAGCCGTTGCCGGCGCATCGTGCGCTTCATGATCGACCTTGCCAAGAGGGGCCGTCGTGCACGTTGTGGCAGCATTGATCCGTCTCACGGACAGAGTCACTTGGATGGGCGACAATGACCTCCCATTGCAGAGGAGGCTTCCCCATGTTGGAACGTTTCGACGTTGGTCCGCGCATGTCCGAAATGACCGTGCACAACAAGGTGGCATACCTGTCCGGACAGATCCCCGAGGACACCAGCCAGGACATCACCGGCCAGACCCGGCAGGTGCTGGAAGAGATCGACAAGCTGCTGGCGCTGGTGGCCAGCGACAAGCAGCACGTGCTGCGTGCCGAAGTCTATCTGGCCGACATCAACGATTTCGCAGGCATGAACGCCGCGTGGGACGAATGGGTGGTGGCCGGCATGACGCCCGCACGTGCGACCGTGGAAGCCAAACTGGCCGATCCGTCCTGGAAGGTCGAGATCGTCATCACCGCCGCGCTGCCCTGATCGCCTGACCTGCCGTGGAGCCACGCGCTGCGTGGTTCCGCAGCATCACATCGCGCGCACCATCTCGATGCAGTCCACCGGGCACGGCGGCACGCACAGCCCACACCCGGTACACAGATCCGCGATCACGGTGTGCATGAACTTCGCGCCGCCGACGATGGCGTCCACCGGACATGCCTGGATGCACTTGGTGCAGCCGATGCAGTCCGCTTCCACGATCAGTGCCACCTGCGGCGGCAGGTGCTCGCCGCGCGCGCGGTCGAACGGCACCGTCGGCACGCCCAGCACCTTGGCCAGCGCACGCGCACCGGCGTCACCGCCCGGCGGGCAGCGCTCCACGCCCGCTTCGCCGCGTGCCATCGCCTCGGCATACGGACGGCAGCCCTCAAAGCCGCATTGACCGCACTGGGTCTGGGGCAGCAACCGGTCCAGGCGTTCGGTCAGCGGTGGAATCATGAGGCGGTCACGCGAGGCTCTGCCCCGCTGCCCTTCAGCAGCTTCCCGCGATACCAGCGCTCATGCGCAAGCGCCAGCATGGGTCGGTCTTCCCGGCTGTCGCCATACGCATGGACGCGCAGATAACGCGAGAGGTCATAGCGCGTACGGATGCGCTCGGCCTTGCGCGGGCCACAGTCGCCGTCGGCGTAGCGGCCGGTGAAGCGGCCGTCCCGGCTTTCCAGACGGTTGCAGATGACCTCCAGCCCCATCGCCTCGCACCAGGGCCGCAGGTACAGATCCAGCGAGCCGGAGACGATCACCACGGTGTGTCCCTGTTTCTGATGCCAGCGGATCTGTTCCAGCATCTGCAGTTGCACCACCTCGGGCAGTACCTCGCGTGCAAAGCCGGCGGCCTGCGTGGCGATGTCGTCGCCGTGACGGTCGCGCATCACCAGCCAGGTCACGCGCGCGCGGATGCGCTCGGCTGAAATGAGCTTCAGCCGATACGCCAGCAGCCACGGGCCGACCTTCCACCAGGCATGCGCCAGCTGCTCCGGCGTTGCCACGCGACGCAGGAACCGGGCATAGGTGTCGCAATCAGTGATGGTGTTGTCGAAGTCGAACAGCGCCAGTTCCATGGTTCCCTCCCGGGACGATGGATCAGCGCACCGGCATGCCCGGCTGCGCGCCGCTGTCGGCGTCCAGCAGGGCCAGCGCGCCGCCGTCGAAACCGGCCGACAGGATCATGCCTTCGCTCAGGCCGAAGCGCATCTTGCGCGGGGCCAGGTTGGCGATGAACACCACGCTGCGGCCCACCAGCGTTTCCGGTTCGGCGTAGCTGCCGCGGATGCCGGAGAAGATCTGGCGGGTGCCCAGCTCACCGGCGTCCAGCTCGAAGCGCAGCAGCTTGTCCGAGCCTTCGACAAATTCGCACGCCACCACCTTGCCGATGCGCAGGTCGAGTTTGGCGAAGTCGTCGATGCCGATGTAGGCCGGAGCCGCTGCGCTGTCCGTGGCGGCGGGCGCAACGGCGGCCGGAGCGGCAGCGGCGAGGGTGTCCTTGGAGGCGTCGGTCATGGCGTCGATCAGTTTCGGGTCGATACGGGTGAACAGGGGGGCATACACCGCAATGGTGTGGGCGGTCAGCGGCGAGGCGATGTCGGTCCATGCCTGCACCGGCGCGGCGAGAAAGGCTTCGGCCTGTGCGGCGGTGGCCGGCAGCACCGGCTTGAGCGCGGTCACCAGCACGCGGAACAGGTTCAGGCCCTGGGTGCAGACCGCCTGCAGCTGGGCATCGGCTCCGTCCTGCTTGGCGATCACCCACGGCTTCTGCTCGTCGATGTAGCGGTTGGCTTCATCGGCCAGAGTCATGGTCAGGCGCAGCGCGGCCGCCGGGTCGTTCCGCTCGTAGGCCTCGCGGATCGGGGCCAGTGCGGATACGAAGCGGTCGTACTGCGCGGCATCCGGCAATGCATCGGCGAGACGACCGTCGAAGCGCTTGCTGATGAACCCGGCGCAGCGGCTGGCCAGGTTGACGAACTTGCCTACCAGGTCCGCATTGACGCGGGCCACGAAGTCGCCCAGGTTCAGGTCCAGATCGTCCACACCGCCACTCGACTTCGCCGCGAAGTAGTAACGCAGCGCTTCCGGTTCCAGGCCCACGTCCAGATAGGTGCGCGCCATCACGAAGGTGCCGCGCGATTTGGACATCTTCGCGCCTTCCACGGTCAGGTAACCGTTGACGTGCAGGCGGGTCGGCGCACGGTGGCCGGTGCCGTGCAGCACCGCCGGCCAGAACAGGCCGTGGAAGTTCACGATGTCCTTGCCGATGAAATGATGCAGCTCGGTGGAACTGCCGGCACGCAGATGCGCCTCGAAATCCTCGCCGGTCTTCGCGCACAGCGCCTGGAAGCTGGACAGGTAGCCGATCGGCGCGTCCAGCCACACATAGAAGTACTTGCCCGGCTGGCCGGGAATCTCGAAGCCGAAGTAGGGGGCATCGCGCGAGATGTCCCACGCTCGCAGGCCACCTTCGGCATTCAGCCACTCGCCCAGCTTGGCCTTCACGCCCGGCAGGGCGACATCACCGGCCAGCCACTCGCGCAGGAAGCCTTCGAACTGGCCCACTTCGAAGAAGAAGTGCTCCGAGTCGCGGATTTCCGGGGTCGCACCCGAGATCACCGACTTCGGCTCCTTCAGGTCGGTCGGCGCATAGGTGGAGCCGCACACTTCGCAGTTGTCGCCGTACTGGTCGGCGCTGCCGCAGTTCGGGCAGATGCCCTTGATGTAGCGGTCCGGCAGGAACATGCCCTTTTCGGGGTCATAGAACTGCGCCACCGAACGCCGCGAAATGTGGCCGTTCGCCTCCAGCTTCAGGTAGAAGGCCTCGGTCAGCGCCTTGTTGCCGGGCGAATTGGTGGAATCGTAGTGATCGAAGTCCACGCCGAACGCGGCGAAATCGCGCTCGTGGCTGGCCTGGATGTTGGCGATGAACACTTCCGGCGTGACGCCGGCCTTCTCCGCCCCGAGCATGATCGGAGTGCCGTGGGTGTCATCGGCGCAGACGAAGAAGGTCGTGTCCCCGCTCATTCGCCGCGCGCGCACCCAGATGTCAGCCTGGATGTAGCCGACCAGATGGCCCAGGTGCAGCGGGCCGTTGGCGTAGGGCAGGGCGGTGGTGACGAGAGCGGTGCGGGTCATGATGAACGCGGTTGCCAGGGGATCGGGGATTATCGCATGCCCCGGCAAGCCGCAAGGCCGACGCGTCGCGCCGCGTCGGCCTTGGCCCCGTTTACTCGCGGACCCAGGTCTGGGTGCGGCAGATGAAGGCAATGCAGCCGGACATGTCCAGCTTGGTGCCGCCCGGCTGCAGTTCCACCTTGCTCTTGTAGGTCTTGCCGTTGGCCGGGTCGAGCACGGTGCCGCCGGACCACTTGGTGGTGTTGTTTTTGTCCTGCTTCAGGTTCCACAGGATCGTCATGCCCTTGACCGGCTTGCCCTTGTTGGCGCCTTCGCAGTCATCGCATTTCGGGTTGGGACCCTTGTCCGACTGAAGCACTTCCACCACCTTGCCGGTGAGGGCGCCATTGGCGGCCTGGGTGATCTCCACGATCGACTTCACCTTGCCGGTCTTGTCGTCGATGGTCTTCCAGCGGCCCGCGGCCCCGTCGGCGGCCTGGGCCGAGAGGACGGTCAGGGACAGCGGCAGTGCCAGCAGCAGGGTCTTGAAGGTCTTGCGCATGGGTCCCCTCCCAGGGATGTCGTTGAATGCCGGCGCAGTGCCGGTACGGAAAGGACTGTATACCCATTCGCCGTGGTACGGAACGTGACCGGAGTCCGGCCGCCGTTCACGGCCCAACGCATTCATGAACCCCGCCATCGCCCGTTCTGCCGTCGCCGAACACTGCCGCGACGCACGTTCCCCGTTCGCACGCTGTCGCCATGGACATTCCCCGTTCGGAAACCCGGTAGCGCCGGCCGTTGGCCGGCCCTCGGGGACCTTACACCGCCTCGTACAACTCCAGCGGCAACCCATCCGGATCGGCAAAGAACGTGAACCGCGCTCCGGTGTATTCATCCACCCGGATGGGCTCGCACACCACCCCCTCCGCCGCCAGCCGCGCGATCACCGGCTCCAGCACCGCCACCCGGAAGGCCAGATGCCGCAGCCCCTGGGCCTCCGGCCGGCTGGGTCGCGGCGGCGGCGACGGAAACGAGAACAGTTCCAGCTGACCGCCATCCGGCAGCGCCAGGTCCAGCTTCCAGGAATCGCGGGCCTCGCGGTAATGCTCGGCCAGCACGCGCAGCCCCAGCACCCGGACATAGAAATCGCGCGAGCGCGCGTAGTCGGCGCAGATCAGGGCCACGTGGTGCACACCAAGTAGGGGCGAAAACGACATCAATAGCTCCAAGCCACCTGCAGGTGACGCTTCTGAACCAAATGGTGGCATGACCGGGCCCTCCGCGTCGCTTTCCAACTAGTTGTAGGGCCTCGCTTGCCCCCGCTCGCCATCATGCCGGCCGTGTCGAAGAAGGTGCCCACCGCGCCGTCCGCAGTTTCGGGTCTGAACGGGAGGTAGTGCATGCATGTGATGGTGAATGAAGGGCAGGGCAGCATCACCCTGCCACTGGCCAACGGCCCTGTATGCCTGGCACCGGGCGAACGCCTGCTGCTGGCAGGCATGCTACCCCCGCGCCACCCGGATCTGCGTGCGGTACCGCTGGCTGGCAGTGGCATGGCGCGTGCGTTGGCGCATTTCGACCACGTCCGTGAGGCCACCCGCACCCCGGGCGAGCCGCCTGCGGTGTGCTGGACGACCCGCGTCAACCTCGAGGAGCCCGACGTGGCCGCCGCGTGGTTGATCGGCCAGCTCGCCCGTGACCTCGGGCCGGGTGTTGATGCCGACGTCGTGCCGCCGCTTGCAGCGCTGCTGCGTCACCTGGCCCGGAGTGAAAGCTACGGACTGATGCGGTTTCTGCTTGAGCAGGGCGGCGATCACAGCGTGGCCGCCCTTGCCGAGCGCTATGGCCTGTCGTCGGCGCAGTTCCATCGTCGTTGCCGGCAGGTGCTGGGACGGCCGCTGAAACGCGAGCTGCGCATCCAGCGCGCCGCACGCACGCTGCTGGCCTATCCGGGCCGGTCGCGTTCGTTCACCTACCTCGCCGCCGATCACGGCTACGCCTCGTTGTCCCACTTCTGTACGGACATCAAGTCGTTGATCGGTTGCTCCCCTTTGTCCGTCTACCGCGCTGTCAAGACGCCTGCCGAGTAATCCATGCGTTCCCTGTCGTATTCCCTGCTGCTGTTCACCGCTGCCTGCCTTGCTGTCGGTGCGCCCGCTTCGCGTGCGCAGACGCCGCTCGAA
>JAEWLO010000417.1 GCA_023457475.1 Pseudomonadota bacterium
CAGCTTGCGCATCAGCTGCCGGCCCAAGCCCTGCCCGACCAGGAAGCGGCTGATCAGGATCGCGTACTCGGCGTCGCGGGTGCCGGAGATGATCGAGGCCCGCGCGACCGCGCCGACCACCGCTTCACCGGCCGGCACCGACTCGGCGGCCACCAGGGTGATTTCGGTCTTCGGATTGGGATGGGTCAGGCGCTGGGTGGTGTCGGGCGACAGCTCGGTCACCGACTGCAGGAAACGATCGCGGATCTCCTCCGGCCCGAACAGGCTGAAGGAGGCTTGCAACGGTGCGCTGTCTTCCGGCCGGATCGGACGGATCAGCAGCTGATGGCCGCTGGGCGCTTTGAAGATCTCGTGCCAGGGCGGCATGCGGTTACGGGTAGCCATACCGGTGGTTCCTTGGTGGTCTTCGGATTCTCGCATCCCCGGGGGGGCGTTCCGTGAACAGAACGCTCACGCGGGATCCAGGTGTCGCACGCGGCGCAACGGCCACGCTGGCCTACTCCGCCTGTTTCAACCACTGCAGGCGGGTGCTCGCCCCCGCTTCGCCCAGGTATTGCTTCAACACCGGCATGGCCGGGGCCAGGACCTGGTCGAACTGCCACGGAGGGTTGAGCAGCAGCATGCCGCTGCCGTTGAGTCTCAGCGGCGAGTCGTCCGGACGCACCAGTAGTTCTACTGTAAGCACCGATTTCACCGGCAGCGCGCAGGCCTTGCGCAGGAAGTGCAGCACCGTGCGCCGCTGCTTGATCGGGAACCAGACCGCGAAGCTGGCCTGGGGCCAGCGCCCCAGGATCTCGGTGATCGAGGCGAGGATGCGCTGGTACTCGGCATCCTGACCTTCGTACGGCGGGTCGATGAGCACCAGGCCGCGGCCGATCTTCACGCCGTTGGCCTTGGGCGGCAGCAGCGCCTTGTTCTGGGTGTAGCCGTCGGCGTGCAGCACGGTGACGCGGCTGTCGCGGGCGAACAGGGCCTTGAGCGTGGTGACCTCGGCCTCCTGCAGTTCGCAGACGGCCATGCGGTCCTGCTCGCGCAGGGTCTGCGCGGTGAGCAGCGGCGAGCCGGGATAGTTCACCAGCGCGCCGACCGGGTTGTCGGCCTGCACGGCCTTGAGGTAACGCTCGACCACGGCCGGCAGGGTCGGCTGGGCCATGAGCTTCATCACCCCGTCTTCGGCCTCCAGCGTCTTGCGGCTTTCCTCGCTGGTGAGCAGGTAGCGGCCGGCACCGCCGTGGGTGTCGAGCACGAAGAACGGGCTGTCCTTGCGCTTGAAGGCATCGAGCAGGGCCAGCTGGACGATGTGCTTGAGCACGTCGGCGTGGTTACCGGCGTGGAAGGCGTGGTGGTAGTTCATGCGCGCAGTGTACGGGGCAGGGGCCCCAGCGGCTATGCTGCGCGCATGAACGCAACTGCCCCTGCCGTGCTGGTGGTCGAAGACGAAGCCGCCATCGCCGATACCGTGCTCTACGCCCTGCGCAGCGAGGGCTACGTGGCCCACCATTGTCCCCTGGGCAGCCGGGCGCTGCAGTGGCTGCGCGAGGCGCGGGTGGATGTGGTGGTGCTGGACGTGGGCCTGCCGGACATGAGCGGCTTCGAGGTCTGCCGCGCGCTGCGGGCGTTCAGCCAGGTGCCGGTGATCTTCCTCACCGCCCGCAATGACGAGATCGATCGTGTGCTCGGGCTGGAACTGGGCGCGGACGACTACATGGCCAAGCCCTTCTCACCGCGCGAGCTGGTGGCGCGGGTGCGTGCACGGCTGCGGCGGGCGACCGCCCCGGCCGAGGCACCAGGCTGGCAGGCCCACGGCCGTTTCGCCATTGATCGCGAGGGGCGACGCATCCGCTACGCCGACCAGCTGCTGGACCTGACCCGTTACGAATACGCGCTGCTGGCCGCGCTGCTGCAGCGACCGGGGGCCATCCTCAGCCGGGCCCAGCTGATGGACCGCGGCTGGGACAGCGAGGCCGACAGTGCCGACCGCACCGTGGACACCCACGTCAAGACGCTGCGGGCCAAGCTGCGCGCCGCCGGTGCCGACCCCGATCCGATCCGCACCCACCGGGGCGTGGGCTACGCGCTGGAGGTGTAGCGTGCGGCTGGGGCTGAAACTGTTCCTGGGGTTCTTCCTGATCGTGGGCATCGCGGCGTTCTTCGTGATGCGCATCTTCGTCAACGAAGTGAAGCCCGGCGTGCGCCAGGCGATGGAAGCCACCCTGGTGGACGCGGCCAACGTGCTGGCCGAGTCCGCCGCGGCCGACCTCAAGGCCGGGGTCATCACCCAGGGACGATTCGCGGCGGACCTGGCCCGGGCGCGGCAGCGCGATCCCAAGGCGATGGTGTGGCGCTTTCCCAAGCGGCAGGTGGACTACCGGGTCACGATCACCGACCCGCAGGGCATCGTGGTCTATGACTCCACCGGACAGGACCTCGGTCGCGACCATTCGCGCTGGAACGATGTCTACCGGACCCTGCGCGGCGAGTACGGGGCGCGCTCGAGCCCGGAAACGCCCGGCGATACCACGCACACGGTGATGCATGTGGCTGCACCGGTGTTCGATCCACTCGACGGACGCACCCTGATCGGGGTGCTGAGCCTTTCCCAGCCCAATCGCAGCATCGACCCCTTCATCGCCGCCAGCCAGCGCGCCATCATCGAGCGCGGTGCCTGGTTGATCGGGCTTTCGGCGCTCATCGGTGTGCTGATGACAGCGTGGTTGATGCACGGTGTCGGCCGGCTCAACCGCTACGCGCAGGCGGTGAGTCGCGGCGAGCCGGTCGCACCGCCGCGCCCGCGCCGCGATGAGATCGGCGACCTGGGGCAGGCGCTGGAAAGGATGCGGCGCAAACTGGAGGGCAAGGCCTATGTGGAGCAGTACGTCCAGTCGCTGACGCATGAGATGAAAAGCCCGCTGGCGGCCATCCGGGGCGCGGCCGAGCTGCTGCAGGAGCCATTGCCGGATGCCGACCGTGTTCGTTTCGCCGGCAACATCCAGGGCCAGGCGCAGCGCCTGACCGAAACGATCGACAAGCTGCTGGCGCTGGCCGAGGTGGAACAGCACGGCTGGCTGCAGAAGCGTGAGGCCGTTGCCCTGGCGGCGCTGCTGCAGGCAGCGGCCGAGGCGGTCGAGGTCCGCGCGGATGAGGCCGGCGTGCGCATCCAGGTCATCGCAGCCGAAGATCTGCAGGTGGTGGGGGATGGCTGGCTGCTGGGGCAGGCACTGAACAACCTGCTCGAGAACGCGCTGGCGTTTTCGCCCGAAGGCAGTGCTGTGGTCCTGCAGGCAGTGCGCGACGGCGAGGGCGTGGCGCTGCAGGTAGCCGATCGCGGCAGCGGCATTCCCGAGTACGCGCTGGCCCGGGTGTTCGAGCGGTTCTATTCGCTGGCACGGCCTGCCACCGGGCAGCGCAGCTCGGGGCTGGGGCTGTCCTTCGTGCAGGAGGTGGCCCGGCTGCATGGCGGGCGGGTTGGGCTTGCCAACCGCGAAGGTGGCGGTGCGTGCGCCGTGCTGTGGTTGCCGTAGAGCCACGCCCTGCGTGGCTG
>JAEWLO010000418.1 GCA_023457475.1 Pseudomonadota bacterium
CTGGGCGGCACCCGGTACTTCCGCGACGCGGTCGAGCTCTGGCGCCGCACCGACCATGGTCTGCTTCAACTCCAGCAGATCGCCGATACCGCTGAGGCGATGAACGGCGCGGGCGGCATGCCGCCCGAGGCCCGACAGGCCCTGCTGCTGCAGGTGCATGCGCTTGATCGCAGCCTGCAGGCCCATGCCAACGCGTATTCAAAGGCGCTGCTCAATACCGCCTCGGTGGTGCGCCTCACCACTTTGATCGTCGGCGGGCTGTCGGTGTTGCTGATCACGGTGATCGCAGTGCTCCTGGCGCGGCGCGTGCGGGCCGATCTGGTCGACAAGGAGAGCCGCTTCCGTGCCGCTTTCTATCAGTCGTCCATCGGCATGCTCAAGCTGGATGCGCGCGGTGGCATCGTGGAGGCCAACCAGAGTGCCGCCGACATGCTCGGCTATCGTCGCGAAGCCCTGCTCGGCATGGCCTTGCCCGACCTGCTGGTGGAAGGGGAACTGGTGGTGGATGCGCAGGGCGATATCGACTGGTCGCAGCAGCTGCGCCCGGCCGAGCTGCGCTTCCGCCGTGCCGACGGCAGCCTGCTCTGGGGTCGCAGCAGCGGCACCCTGGTGCATACGGCCGGGCGCGGACGCACGGTGTTCGCCATGATCGAGGATGTCTCCCAGAATCACGCACTGGCCCGGGAAGTGGAACACCATGCCAGCCACGACCCGTTGACCGGGCTGATCAACCGGCGCGAAATCGAGCGCCGGCTGGAGCAGGCCCTGCTTGGGGTGCGCACATACGGCGGGGTGCATACGCTGTGCTACATCGACCTGGACTACTTCAAGCTGGTCAATGATGGCCTGGGCCACGCGGCAGGGGACCAGTTGCTGCGCAGTCTCTCGGAGTACCTGGTGGGCGCGGTGCGCGAGGGCGACTGGGTGGGCCGCATGGGGGGCGACGAGTTCGCGGTGCTGCTGGCACACGCCGGTCAGGAGGACGCGCGGCAGGTGCTGCAGCGGGTACTGCGTACGCTGTCCCAGGCGGGCATGCCGGGCGAAGAAGGGGCACCCCGTGTGAGCTGCAGCGTCGGTGTGGTGGAGATCACGGCCGACGTGGCGGATGTGAACTGGTTGATGAGCGCGGCCGACAGCGCTTGTTATGCGGCCAAGCAGGCAGGGCGCAACCGCGTGCATTTCTTCAACGAAACCCGCCAGGCGGTGGAGGATCGGCGCCAGGAAGCCGAACGGCTGGCCCGCGTCTCCGCGGCGATGGCGGAGAACCGCATGCTGTTGTTCGCCCAGCGCATCACGTGGCACGAGGATCCCGGTTTCCTGCACTACGAAGTGCTGGTACGTCTGCGAGACCGCGACGGCCAGGTGCACAGTCCGGGCAGTTTCATGCCGGCGGTGGAGCGCTACGGCATGGGCATGGCGCTGGACCGCCACGTGCTTGGGTTGTTGTTCCGCCACCTGCAGGTCTGTCCCACCCACGTGCAGCGGCTGGGGCTGTGCAACGTGAATGTATCGGCGCAGTCCATCACCGAGCCCACCTTCCTGGCGTATGTGTGCGACCTGCTTGAGCGCAACCGCGGCCTGGCCCGCAAGCTGTGCTTCGAGGTGACCGAAACCGCCGCGATCAGCAACCTGGAGCAGGCGCGCACCTTCGTCGAAGCGGTGAAGGCGCGCGGGTGCCGCGTCGCACTGGACGATTTCGGCTCCGGTCTTTCCTCGTTCGGCTATCTGCGCCAGTTGCCGGCGGACATGCTGAAGATCGACGGCGTATTCGTACGCGACATGGACGTGGACCCGGTCAGCCGCGCCACCGTCCGCGCGATCACCGAGATCGGCCGCGAGCTCCACATGACGGTGATCGCCGAATGGGTGGAGTCGGCGGAGGTGGCCGACCAGCTGCAGGCACTGGGTGTGGACGGCCAGCAGGGCTACGCGGTGGAGCGTCCGATGCCGCTGGAGAAGATGACCCAGGCCGCGCTGTGGCCGGTACGCGAAACCTCCGGCAGGCAGAACTTGCGATAATGCCGCCGGGGATGGCGCGCATCGGGCGTGTTGGCAGCAGGCGGGGCAGCAGGGTGAGGCAAGCGGAAGGCGGAGTCACGCAGGGCAGGCGAACCCCTTGGCAGGGCGGCTGGCTGTGGGCGCTGGTGTGGCTGTGCCTGGGCGTGTCCAGCGTGGCCGCCGCGCATGTGCCGCAACCGGGCCGTGACGTGCTGCTGCTGGGGGCGGCCACGGCCGATCAGACCCCGCAGCGCGCCTGTGCGCCGGAGGTCCTCGCGCGTCATCAGGAAGTGCTGGACGTGCCCGCGCCACCCGGGGGCTGGTCGGGAGAGCCGCAGGCCGTGGATGTGTTCGGTGTGTTCGCCGGCGAGGTGCGGATCAGCCACGGCGACCGCCAGATATGCGGCAGCATGCACGACGCACGCACCCGCGACTCGCGCTTCCGCGCCGGTGTCGGCATGGTCGTGGTGCCCAGGGCCGGTGACCATGAGCCGATCCGGGTGTCCTGGACCACGCCCCTGAAACCGTTCTGGATTCCGACCGTGCGACTGGGGGCACCCAGTCCGGTCCAGCAGAACGATACCGCGCGCCTGCTGGTGCGGGTGTCGTGCATCGCGGTCGCGCTCGCGTTGGCGCTGTCCGCGCTGATGGGGTATGTCACCGCCAAGGACCGTTCGTTCCTGATC
>JAEWLO010000419.1 GCA_023457475.1 Pseudomonadota bacterium
AGTTCGTGCAGCGCGCCCGAATCGCCGCGCACGCGCTTGCCGCTCCAGCCGAACCACATGCCCCCGGATTCGCGCAGCGCCGCGCGCATGGCGACGGCGAGGCCTCCCGCACGATGCTCGTGCGGCAACGCCACGCGGTTGGACACCACGACCAGGCGACTCATGGCCGCCGCCGGTGCGTCACGTGGCGTCCTGCCACGGCCGCGACAGGCGCATCGCCGCGCTGATCAGGCCCACGTGCGAATAGGTCTGCGGGAAGTTGCCCCAGGCCTCGCCGTTGTCGAAGGCCAGGTCTTCGGACAGCAGGCCGAGGTGGTTGCGGCGCTCCAGCAGCATCTCGAACATCTCGCGTGCCTCCTCCAGGCGACCGATCGCGGCGAGCGCGTCGATATACCAGAAGGTGCAGATGGTGAAGCTGGTTTCGGGCTCGCCGAAATCATCCGGGGCCACGTAGCGGTAGAGCGCGTTGCCGTGCTTGAGGTCGCGGCCGATGGCCTCCACCGTGGCCACGAAGCGGGCATCGTCGGCGGCGATGAAGCCGATGTCGGCAAGCAGCAGCAACGAGGCATCCAGGCGATGGCCACCGAAGGTATCGGTGAAGTGGCCAAGTTCTTCACTCCATGCTTCGTGCAGGATGCGGTCACGGATGGTGTTGGCCCGTTCGCGCCAGTAAGTGGCACGCGCATCCAGCTTCAGCCGGACGGCGATCTTGCACAGGCGGTCGCAGGCGGCCCAGCACATCGCGCTGGTGTACGTATGCACCTCGGTGCGTCCGCGGAATTCCCACAGTCCCGCGTCGGGCACGTCGTGCAGCGCGAAGGCCTGTTCGCCCAGCGGTTCCAGGCGCGCGAAGGTGTGCGCGTCCCCCGGATCCTGAAGGCGGCGGTCGAAGAACAGCTGGGTGGAGGCCAGTACGACGCTGCCATACACATCGTGCTGACGCTGCACCCAGGCCAGGTTGCCGCGCCGCACGGGACCCATGCCGCGGTAGCCATCCAGTGTGGCGACTTCGTGTTCGTCCAGCTTGGCCTCGAAGCCTATGCCGTACAGCGGCTGCAGGCTGCCGTCGCTGGTGGCCAGGTTGAAGATGTAGCCCAGGAACTGTTCCATGGTGCGCGTGGCACCCAGGCGGTTGAGGGCACGTACCACGAAGGCCGCGTCACGCAGCCAGCAATAGCGGTAGTCCCAGTTGCGGATGCTGCCGGGGGCTTCCGGAATGGAAGTGGTCATGGCGGCGATGATCGCGCCGCTGTCCTCGTACTGGCACAGCTTCAGAGTGATCGCGCTGCGGATCACCGCGTCCTGCCACTCGAGCGGAATGGACAGGTAGCGCACCCATTCGCGCCAGTAATCGCGCGTGCGCTGGAACGATTCCTGCACGTAGCCGCTCAGCGACCGGTTGAGGGTTTCATCCACGCCCAGCACCAGGTGCACGGGGTGGCCGAGCACGAAGGGCAGTTCGTCGCGCACAAACCGCAGCGGCACGTCGGTGGTCAGCCGCAGCACATGGTCGGGCAGTACCCAGCGGATGTGGTTGCTGCCCCAGGTGGCCTCGGGGACACGGGCACCCCAGTCGGCCAGCGGTCGCGCGCGCACGATGATGCGCGGGCTGCCGCTCAGCGGCCGCACCTGCCGGATCAGGCTGACGGGACGGTAGAAACGGTCGTTCTGCCGCCAGCGTGGCGCGAAATCGATGATCTCCAATGCGCCACCGTGCTTGTCGTGCAGCACGGTCCGCAGGATGGCGGTGTTGGTGAGATAGCTCTGCTCGCTGCTGACCATGTCCTCCAGCTCGATGGCGAAGTCGCCACCGGGGTGCTGGTTGGGCTGCAGCAGCGCGCAGAACGTGGGGTCGCCGTCGAAGGTGGGCAGGCAGCTGAAGACAACGCGGCCGTGGCGGTCGATCAGGGCACCGAAGCTGCCGTTGCCGACAACACCCAGGTCCAGGGAGGATTCACTCATGGGGGAGCATCTCGTTTCAGTAAGCGTTCTCTCGCAGCCAGCCGTGTACCTGCTGGATGCGGGGCAGGGCGAATACGGCGGCGCTGGGCTCGCGCGCGCCCACCAGCACGCTCCAGCCGTGCAGGGTGTTGGCGGCGTCGAATCCGTACTCGTCGGTCAGGTCGTCGCCCAGGAACACCGGCACGCGCCCGCGGAAGGGGGCGTACTGCATCAGCTGGCGAACGGCGCGGCCCTTGTCGCTGCCCTCGGGCACGAACTCGACCACGTGGTCACCCGGTTGCAGGCGATAGCCGCCGTGGCCGCGGATGTGGCGTTCAGCGAACGCCTGCACCTCGGGACCTGCGTGGGGCGCTCCGCGCCAGTGAAGGGCGAGGCTGCGGCCCTTGTCTTCGATCAGCACGCCGGGGTGCCCGTGGGCGAAGCGCATGGCCTGCTGGTGCACGGCATGCAGCCAGGTACTGGTGTCGGTGTCGTCGGGTGGGGCATCCACGGGCGTGGCGTCTTCGGCACGGGCACGCAGTTCGTGTCCGTGCAGGCCGGCGGCCGGCAGCCGCAGGGGAGCGAACAACTGGTCCAGCTGTTCCAGCGGGCGCCCGCTGACCAGGGCAACTGCGCCTTCAAGCCGGTCGCTGATGCGCCCAATGGCCTCGCGGACGTCCGGCAGCAGCCGGACCGCCTCGGGGTCCTCGGCGAATTCGATCAGGGTGCCATCCACGTCGAGGAACAGCGCACAGGCATCGTCCAGCAGTGGCGGCGGCGGACGGAGGGGGAAGTCGTTGGCCATGAAAGCCAACATGCCAGCGGTCGCGTGAGCGTTCGGTGGATGTTGGATGCGTCGAACGATGCAGTATCGCGCGGGCCCGCCAATGGCCATCGTTACCCGAACGGGTCATGAACGCGCACGGTAGCGCCCGCCGGTTGGCGGGCCCCCGGATTGGTCGGGCGGGGGGCCCCCCGGGTGGGGGGGCGG
>JAEWLO010000420.1 GCA_023457475.1 Pseudomonadota bacterium
CCGGCAGGGTCCACACGCCGTTCGGGTAATCCTTGGTGTCGCGCGGGTTGGTGTTGATCTCGCTGCTGGCATCGAGCTTGAAGCCTGCGGCCTCGGCCAGGGCGATCACCTGCTGCTGGCCCACGTAGCCGCTCTTGTCGTCGGCCGTCACGTCGGCCTTGGCGCGGTGCTCCACCACGCCCAGCACGCCGCCCGGCTTGAGCACGCTGTAGAAGCCTTTGAACATGCCCTCGGCCTGGCCGGCGCTGCGCCAGTTGTGCACGTTGCGGAAGGTGAGCACGACGTCGGCGGAGTCGGCCTTGCCGAACACCGGGGCGTTGGGGTCGTACTTCACGATCTCCACCTTGTCATAGGCGGCGGGGGTGCCGGCGAACTTCTTCGTCAGGCCATCCAGGCCGCGCTGCTGGTAGTCGCGCCCTCGGCCTTCGGCCACCGCCATCGGGTCCACGACGGCCGCCACGTAAGTACCGTTGTCGCGCAGCAGCGGTGCCAGGATTTCCGAGTACCAGCCGCCGCCGGGGGTGATCTCCACCACCGTCTTGCCCGGGGCCACGCCGAAGAACGAGAGCGTCTGCGCCGGATGGCGGTAGGCATCGCGCAGCTTGTTGGTGTCGGTGCGCGCCGCGCCGTCAACGGCGGCCTGCACCGCCGGGGTGATGGCGGGCTGCGCGTTTGCGCCGGCCGGCTTCACCGCCAGGGCGGGCGCGGACAGCAGCAGCGTGGACACAGTAAACAGGCAGGCACAGCTGAGCGAACGGGCTTTCATCGGCACGACTCCATGACGGGATGCGGCGAGACTAGCAGCCCATTGCGTCAAGGTGTTCACAAAACGTTATGGTCCTGCCGCGTGGCGGAACACTGTTTTGTGTCCCCTGCCTCGGCGATGTCATGCAGTGGCACGTATGCTGATCCATTGATTCAGTGGAGAGATCTGCCATGACTGCAGCGCGCGAACTCGGCCGTTCCGGCCTGAAAGTGGCTCCCATCGCATTCGGTGGCAACGTGTTCGGCTGGGGCGCGGACGAGAAAGCCTCGTTCGCCCTGCTGGATGCGTTCGTGGAGGCCGGCTATTCGCTGGTGGATACCGCCGATGCCTATTCGGCCTGGGTGCCGGGCAACAAGGGCGGTGAGTCGGAGGCGATCATCGGTCGCTGGTTCCAGCGCAGCGGCAAACGCGACAAGGTGGTGCTGGCGACCAAGGTGGCCAAGTGGGCCGAACGCCCGGGCCTGTCCGCCGACAACATCGCCGCGGCGGTGGATGATTCGCTGCGCCGCCTGCAGACCGATGTGATCGATCTGTACCAGGCACACGAAGATGACGAGTCGACGCCGCTGGAAACCACGCTGGCCGCGTTCGGTCGGCTGATCGAGCAGGGCAAGGTGCGCGCCATCGGAGCCTCCAACTACAGCGCCGGGCGGCTTCAGGACGCGTTGAGGGTGTCGGCGGACTACAAGCTGCCGCGCTATGAAACGTTGCAGCCGGAGTACAACCTGTACGACCGCGCGGGCTATGAGGCCGGGCTGGAAGGCGTAGCGCGCGAGCATGGGCTGGGCGTGATCAGCTATTACTCGCTGGCCAGTGGATTCCTCAGCGGCAAGTACCGCAGCGCGGCGGATGCGGCCAAGAGTCCGTCGCGCGGCAGCAGCGTGGTGGCAAAGTACCTCAACCCGCGCGGCCTGCGCATTCTGCAGGCGCTGGATGATGTGGCCGCCGCACACACGGCCACGCCCTCGCAGGTGGCCTTGGCGTGGTTGATCGCGCGGCCGGGCATCACCGCACCCATTGTGAGTGCGACGACGGTGGAACAGTTGCAGGATGTTCTTGCGGCCGCGCGGGTGGTGTTGTCGGCGGCGGAGATCGCGCAGCTGGACACCGCCAGCGCCGAGTAACCGTGGGATGCGTTACGGATTGCCATCCTCGGCGATCAGCGCATGATGCAATCCCACCCCGGCACGAACGCCTTCCGCCATCGCCAGGGTGATGTTGCCCATCGTGGTCGCATCACCGGCGGCGTAGATGCCCGGCACCGTGGTCTGCTTCTGGGCGTCCACGGTCAGCAGCACGCCCACCGGGCTGTCCTCCAGCGCGCAGCCCAGCTGCTCCGCCAGCGGTGACGCCATGTGCTGGCGCGCGGTCACGAACAGCGCGCGCAGATCGATGCGCCGCCCGTCGGTCAGCAAGACGGCACTGAGCTGAGGTGCTTCGCCCTCGAGATGCGAGACGGGCACCGGTTCGATCGTGACGCCTCGGCGCACCAGCGTCTCCCGGTCCTCATCTTCCAGTTCGACGCCCTGCGTGAAGAACGTCACCTGCCCCCAATCGGCCACGACACCGGCCATCTTCGGCGACATGGGGTGGCCGCCCAGCAGCCCGATGGCCCCGCCCCCGATCTCGTAACCATGGCAATAGGGGCAGTGCACCACGCTGCTGCCCCAGCGCTCGGCGAGACCGGGCAGGTCCGGCAGTTCGTCGCGGATGCCGCTGGCCAGCAGCACCTTGCGGGTGGCAAACGTCTCGCCGCCCGCGCTGCGCACCGCGAACCCGTCCGGTGTGGCATGCGCGTCCACGGCGGTGTCGTTGAGCCACCGCACCGTGGGGTAGTCCAGCAACTGCGCTTTGGCCTGCTTGAGCAGCTCGCTGCCGGCGATGCCGTCCAGGCCGAGCACGCCATGCGAGTGCGACGCGAAACGGTTGCGCGGCAGGCCGGCGTCGATCACCAGCACGTTACGGCGCGCGCGGGCGAGGATGAGGCCAGCCGAGATGCCGGCGAAGCTGCCGCCGACGATGAGGGCATCAAAGGTCATGGGTGACTCCTTTGTGATGGTGTGCAAGGTGGACGGCGAACGCCGCGCCCAGGGTGTCCAGGGTGGTGGCCTGCAGGCGCGCTTCGAGCAGCGCCTGGGCCTGCCGGTAGCTGTCTTCCAGTGCCTCGTTCACCACCTGCATGACGGGGCAACCCGGGCCGCCTTCGCGCAGGCCGGCGTGCAGCAGCGGCGGTGCGCCCAGCGCGCGGTACACGTCCAGCAGGGTGATCTGCGCCGGGTCGCGGGCCAGCTGGCTACCCCCGCCATGGCCGCGCACGGTCTGCACCACACCCGCCCTGCCCATCTGTGCGAGCAGGCGGCGGATCACCACCGGGTGGGTGGGCAGGCAGGTGGCGAGCTGTTCGGAAGTGCGCGGACCGTCCTGCCCGACCAGGTGGGCGACGATGTGGAGGGCGTCGGAGAACTGGTTGTTCGTCTTCATGTAACCACTATAGTTACAAATCAGCGCGCGCGGTAGCGCCGGCCGTTGGCCGGCCCTCAG
>JAEWLO010000421.1 GCA_023457475.1 Pseudomonadota bacterium
GATCATGGCCACGCTGGACCCGATCGACGCCGATGCCCAGCGCAGCCTGTCGGCCTCGCAGCTGGAAGCCGCACGCGCCCAGCTGGCGGGACTGAAGTCCCAGGTCGCCCAGGCCGACGCCGAGGCCACCCGCCTGCAGGCACTGGTGGGCCAGCAGCTGGTATCGCGCTCGCAGTTCGACCAGTCCATCGCCCAGCGCGACAGCCTGCGCGCCCAGCTGAAGACCGCCGAGCGCAACGCCCAGGTGGCTGCCGACGGACTGGCCATTGCCGACCTCGGGGTGGACAACAACATCGTGCGCGCGCCGTTCTCCGGCGTCGTCACCGCCAAGGCGGCGCAGCCGGGCGAAATCGTTTCGCCGCTGTCGGCGGGCGGCGGCTTCACCCGGACCGGCATCGGCACCATCGTTGACATGGATTCGCTGGAGATCGAAGTTGAGGTGGGCGAGGCCTACATCGGCCGCGTGCAGCCGAAGATGCCGGTGGAAGCCGTACTCAATGCCTACCCGGACTGGAAGATCCCCGCCGAGGTGATCGCCATCATCCCCACGGCCGACCGTGGCAAGGCCACGGTGAAGGTACGCGTGGCACTGAAGGTGAAAGACCCGCGCATCGTGCCTGAGATGGGCGTGCGGGTCAGTTTCCTGGAAGCGGCCGCGCCGGCCCAGGCCGAAGCGCCCAAGGGCGTGCGCGTGCCGTCCGCGGCGCTGGTGGAGCGCGACCAGAAGACGGTCGCCTTCGTGGTCGGCGACGACCAGCGCGTGCAGCAGCGCGAGGTCAGCGTCGGCACTGCTCTGAACAACGACCGCCAGGTCACCCGTGGGCTCAGCGCGGGCGAACAGGTGGTCACCAACCCGCCGCCGGAACTGCGCGATGGCGTGGCCGTGGTGGAGAAACAAGCGCAGTAATGCCCGGCATGGCCGCAGGCCATGCCCACCCTGCATCGCACTTACGGAGAACCACCCATGTCCACCCTGGTTTCGCTCCGCAACATCACCAAGACCTACCAGCGCGGCCCCGAGAAGGTGCAGGTGCTGCACGGCATCGACCTGGACATCCAGCGCGGCGACTTCGTCGCGCTGATGGGCCCTTCCGGTTCCGGCAAGACCACCCTGCTCAATCTGATCGGTGGGCTGGACACACCCAGCGGCGGTGAGATCGAGATTGAAGGCGAGCGTATCGACCGCATGAGCGGCGGCCAGCTCTCCACGTGGCGCAGCCACCATGTGGGCTTCGTGTTCCAGTTCTACAACCTGATGCCGATGCTCACCGCGCAGAAGAACGTGGAGCTGCCGCTGCTGCTCACCCACCTGGGTGCAGCGCAGCGCAAGCGCAACGCGGAAATCGCGCTGACCCTGGTCGGCCTGGCCGACCGCCGCAGCCACCGCCCCAACGAACTGTCCGGTGGCCAGCAGCAGCGCGTGGCGATCGCCCGCGCGATCGTCTCCGACCCCACCTTCCTGATCTGCGACGAGCCGACCGGCGACCTGGACCGCCAGTCCGCCGAAGAGATCCTCACCCTGTTGCAGCTGCTCAACCGCGAGCACGGCAAGACCATCATCATGGTCACCCACGACCCCAAGGCCGCCGAGTACGCCACCCATACCGTGCACCTGGACAAGGGCGAACTGGCCGACGCGCCAGTGGCCCACTGACGGAGGTCGCCGCGATGAAGTATTTCTCGCTCATCTGGGCGCAGCTGTTCCGCAGCAGGACGCGGACACTCTTGACCCTGCTGTCGGTGGTGGCCGCGTTCCTGCTGTTCGGCATGCTCGATTCGGTGCGGGTGGCCTTCACCTCCGGTGGCAGCGTGGAGGGAGCCAACCGCCTGGTGGTGACCTCGCGGCTGTCGATCACCCAGTCACTGCCGATCCGGCTGGACCCGCAGATCCAGCAGGTGCCGGGGGTCAGCAAGGTGACTTCGGCGATGTGGTTCGGCGGCATCTACCAGGACCCGAAGAATTTCTTCGCCAACTTCTCGGTGGCCCCGAACTATTTCGACGTATACCCCGAGCTGCAGTTGCCACCGGAGCAGCTCCAGGCGTTCCACAACACCCGCACCGGTGCGGTGGTCGGTGAAACCCTGGCCAAGGAGTTCGGCTGGAAGATCGGCGACACCATCCCGCTGCAGGCCACCATCTTCCCGCGTAGTGGCAGCAATGACTGGCCGCTGGAACTGGTGGGCATCTTCCGCTCCAAGGACCGCACCCAGGCGGCCAACGAAGAACGCCAGCTGATGATGAACTGGAAGTACTTTGATGAGAGCAACGACTACATCAAGAACCAGGTCAGCTGGTACACGGTGACCCTGGACAACCCGGACCATGCCTCGCGCGTGGCCCAGGCCATCGATGCGATCTCCGCCAATTCGGATCACGAAACCAAGAGCCAGACCGAGTCGGCATTCCAGCAGGCGTTTCTGAAGCAGCTGGCCGACGTGGGCCTGATCGTGACCTCGATCATGGGTGCGGTGTTCTTCACCCTGCTGCTGCTCACCGGCAACACCATGGCCCAGGCGGTGCGCGAACGCGTGCCGGAGCTGGCGACGCTGAAGACACTGGGCTTCAAGGACAGCACCGTGCTCATTCTGGTGATGATCGAATCGGTATTGCTGATCGGGCTGGGCGGTGCCATCGGCATGGGCCTGGCGGCGGTCATCCTGCCAGCGTTGTCGCCAAAGACCAACGGCCTGCTGCCGGGCCAGGTCCCGCTGCAGACCTGGGCGATGGGTGCGGGGCTGATCCTGGTGATCGGCGTGGTGGTGGGCCTGCTGCCGGCGCTGCGCGCCAAGCGGCTGAAGATCGTGGACGCCCTGGCGGGCCGCTGAGGAGACCGACATGTTCATGCGATGGATGAAGAATGCAGGCGTGGTGCTGCTGCTGGCGGTCGCGCTTGGCGTATGGATCTACCTGCCGTGGCCGGGGGTGCTGGCGGTCGCCGTGGCCGTCGCGCTGTGGCTGCTGCTCACCCGCAGCGGCCGGCTGGCGCT
>JAEWLO010000422.1 GCA_023457475.1 Pseudomonadota bacterium
CCCTCTCCCTCTTCGGGCTCCCGCCTTTTCCCATGAATGCCATCGCCCAGTCTGTACCCGCACCGTCCACGCGTGACACGCGTGATGCCCGCAACGACAAACTGTTCCGCTGGGTGCTGGTCGCCACCGTCGTCCTGGTCCTGATCGCACTGGCGTGCGCCGCGCTCTCGATGCTGTGGGGCGGTCGCCATGCCCTGCAGGAGCAGGGTCTGAGCTTCTTCTACTCCTCCGACTGGAATCCGGTGGAGAACAAGTTCGGTGCGCTCGCACCGATCTACGGCACCCTGGTCACCGCCCTCATCGCGATGCTCATCGCGGTACCGGTGAGCTTCGGCATTGCCTTCTTCCTCACCGAAGTGGCCCCGCGCTGGATGCGCGGTCCGGTCGGTACGGCCATCGAACTGCTGGCCGGTATTCCCTCGATCATCTACGGCATGTGGGGCCTGTTCGTGCTGGTGCCGGTGATGACCGAGTACGTCACCCCGACCCTCAACGAGACCCTGGGCGAATGGCCGATCATCGGTCCGCTGTTCCAGGGACCGCCGCTGGGCATCGGCGTGCTCACTGCCGGCTTCGTGCTGGCGATCATGGTGATCCCGTTCATCTCGTCGGTGATGCGCGAAGTGTTCCTCACCGTGCCGACCCGCCTGAAGGAATCCGCCTACGCGCTGGGCTCCACCAAGTGGGAAGTGAGCTGGGACATCGTGCTGCCCTACACCCGCTCGGCGGTCATCGGCGGCATCTTCCTCGGCCTCGGCCGCGCCCTGGGTGAAACCATGGCGGTCGCCTTCGTGATCGGCAACAGCGTTCGCCTGTCGCCCTCGCTGCTGGAGCCGGGCACCACCATCGCCGCGCTGATCGCCAACGACTTCGGTGAAGCCACCGAAACGTATCGCTCGGCGTTGCTGCTGCTTGGCTTCGTCCTGTTCATCGTCACCTTCGTGGTGCTGGCGATCGCCCGCCTGATGCTGATGCGTCTGTCCCGCAAGGAGGGCAACTGATGTCCACGTCCGCTGATTCGTTGTACCTGCGCCGCCGCATCGGCAATGTCATCGCAATCGCCCTGTCGGTGGCCACCGCGGTGTTCGGCCTGTTCTTCCTCGGCTGGATCCTCTACACCCTCGCGCTCAAGGGCCTCGCAGGAATCAACCTGGACCTGTTCACCAAGATGACCCCGCCGCCGATGCAGGAAGGCGGCCTGGCCAATGCCTTCTTCGGCAGCGCGGTGATGTGCGCGCTGGCGATCGCCATCGGCACTCCGCTGGGCGTGCTCGCCGGCACCTGGCTGGCCGAGTACGGCAACGCCCGCAAGGCCGGCACCGTGGTCCGCTTCGTCAACGACATCCTGCTGTCGGCACCGTCGATCGTGCTCGGCCTGTTCGTCTACACCCTGTACGTGATGCAGACCGGCGGGCAGTTCTCGGCCTTCGCCGGTGCGCTGTCGCTGGCCTTCATCGTGCTGCCGGTGGTGGTCCGCACCACCGACGAGATGCTGCGCCTGGTGCCTTCACAGATGCGCGAAGCGGCGCTGTCGCTGGGCATCCCGCAGTGGAAGGTGATCGTGCAGGTGCTGTACCGCAGTGCCGCCGCCGGTATCGTCACCGGCATCCTGCTGGCCCTGGCCCGCATTTCCGGCGAAACCGCCCCGCTGCTGTTTACCGCCTTCGGCAACCAGTACTGGAACAGCAACGTGTTCCAGCCGATGGCCAGCGTGCCGGTGGTGATGAACCAGTTCGCCGGCAGTCCCTACGAATCCTGGCAGACCCTGGCCTGGGCCGGCGCACTGGTGCTGACGCTCTTCGTGCTGCTGGTCAGCCTCTCCGCGCGTGGCATCCTGCTGCGCAATCGCATCTCCCATGACTGACCTTTCCGCAGATATCGCCATGAACGACCAGACCCATGCCGTGCCCATGCAGCGCATCGCGGTGCCCGCCTCCCACGAATCCCTGGGCAACCCTGCCCCGATCAAGCTGGCCGCCCGCGGCCTGGATTTCTACTACGACAAGTTCCACGCGCTGAAGAACATCCATCTGGAGATTCCGGAAAAGCGTGTCACCGCGCTGATCGGTCCGTCCGGCTGCGGCAAATCCACGCTGCTGCGCATCTTCAACCGCATCTACGCGCTCTATCCCAAGCTGGAAGCCAAGGGCGAGGTGCTGCTGGAC
This sequence comes from Pseudomonadota bacterium, assembly GCA_023457475.1. Lineage (GTDB taxonomy): Bacteria > Pseudomonadota > Gammaproteobacteria > Xanthomonadales > Xanthomonadaceae > Stenotrophomonas. The sequence continues at coordinate 2,166 of JAEWLO010000422.1, forward strand.
GGCGAGAACATCCTGTCGCCGAAGTACCCGATGAACCGCCTGCGCAGCAAGGTCGGCATGGTGTTCCAGAAGCCGGTGCCGTTCCCGATGACCATCTTCGAGAACGTGGCCTACGGCATCCGCCACCACGAGAAGCTGTCCAAGGCGGACATGAACAACCGCGTGGAACACGCACTGCGTCAGGGCGCGCTGTGGGACGAAGTGAAGGACAAGCTCAACCAGAGCGCGCTGGGCCTGTCCGGCGGCCAGCAGCAGCGTCTGTGCATCGCACGAGCCGTCGCACTGCGCCCGGACGTGCTGCTGCTCGACGAACCGACCTCGGCACTGGACCCGATCTCGACCAGCCGCATCGAGCAGCTGGTGGAAGAGCTCAAGCACGATTACACCATCGTCATCGTGACCCACAACATGCAGCAGGCCGCGCGCTTTTCCGACTACACCGCCTTCATGTACCTGGGCGACCTGATCGAACACGAC
>JAEWLO010000423.1 GCA_023457475.1 Pseudomonadota bacterium
AAGCCACGCAGGGCGTGGCTCTACGCGTGCCCGGCGCGCGAGGAACGGTGTCGGAACTTCCGCGACATCCACTCGCCCACGTCATCCACCACGGTGAACGCCGCCGGGATCACGATCAGGCTCAGCAGCGTGGAGGTGATCAGGCCGCCGATCACGGCAATCGCCATCGGTGCACGGAAGCTGGAGTCGCCGGCGAAACCCAGCGCGATCGGCATCATGCCCGCACCCATCGCCAGCGTGGTCATGATGATCGGCTGGGCGCGCTTGCGGCAGGCGTCGATCAGCGCATCGTGCTGGGTCATGCCGTGTTCGTCCTCGGCCATCACCGCGTAATCCACCAGCAGGATGGAGTTCTTGGTGGCAATGCCGATCAGCATCAGCAGGCCGATCAACGCCGGCAGCGAGAGCATGTTCTGCGTGATCAGCAACGCACCGAAGGCACCACCGGCACACAGCGGCACCGCCGCCAGGATGGTGATCGGCATCAGTGCGTGGTTGAACAGCAGCAACAGCACCATGTAGATGCAGATCAGACCCGCCGCCATGGCCAGCAGGAAGCCGATGAACAGCTCCACGAAGACTTCGGCGTCGCCGGTGTTGAGGAAGGTCACGCCCGGCGGCAATTGTTTCACGCTGGGCAGCGCCTGCACTTCGGTCATGACCTCACCCAGCGGGCGGCCGTTGAGTTCGGCGGTGAGGGTCACATTGCGCTGGCGCTGGTAGCGCGAGATCTGCGAAGGGCCACTGCCGTCGCGGATATCGGCCACCGCCGCCAGCGGCACCGGACCGTCGCGGCCGGGCACGCGCAGCTGGCTCACCAGCGACGGATTGGCCAGGTCGGCCTCGGCGAAGCCGACACGGATGGGCACCTGCCGGTCCGGCAGGTTGAGCTTGGCCAGGCGCTGCTCGTAGTCACCGGCGGTGGCGATGCGCGCGGCTTCGGCGATGTCGGCCGTGGCCACGCCGAGGTCCGCGGCACGGGCCGCGTTGGGCACGATCTGGATTTCCGGACGCAGCAGCGAAGCCGTCGAAGTGACGCTGCCCAGGCCCTGGATGCCCCTCAGATCGCGCTCCAGCGCGGTCGAGGCTTCCTGCAGGCGTTGCGGGTCGTCGCCGCTGAGCACCAGCTGCAGCAGGTTGCCCGGCTCGGAGCTGACATAGCTCACCCGTACGCCCGGCAGGTTGGCCAAACGCTGGCGCGCGTCGCGTTCCAGCGCCCGCTGGTCGCGGTCACGGTCGTCGGCCAGTCCCCAGTCGAGCACCAGCGTCGCCTTGCGCGGTTCACCCACGCCGGTGGCACTGGGATCGCCGAGGTCGAGCACGCTGCCGACGGCGGTGTATACCTGCTTCAGTTCCGGCATGTCCTTGAGCAGCGCGCGTGCCTGTTCGGCGACCTTCACGGTGTCCTGCAGGCGCGTGCCCGGCGGCAGTTCCAGATTGAGGTTGCTGCGGCCCAGGTCGGACTGCGGAATGAAGGTGGCCGGAATCAGCGGCACCAGCGCCAGCGAGGCGACGAACAGACCGGTGGCGATCCACAGCGTTCGGCCGCGATGGCGCAGCGCCGCGTCCACCCAGCCGAGGTACCAGGTCATGAGTTTCGATTCGGGCTTCTCCTCCCCGTGCGGCTTAAGCAGGTACGCCGCCATCATCGGCGTCAACAGGCGCGCCACCAGCAGCGAGAACAGCACCGCCGTGGCGGCGGTCCAGCCGAACTCGCGGAAGAACTTACCGGCGATGCCCGGCATGAAGGCGACCGGCACGAACACCGCCGCCAGCGTCAGCGAGGTGGCGATGACCGCGTTGCCGATTTCGCCGGCGGCTTCGCGCGCGGCTTCCAGCGGCGGCTTGCCCATGCGCAGGTGGCGCACGATGTTCTCGATCTCCACGATCGCATCATCCACCAGGATGCCCACCACCACCGACAACGCCAGCAGGGTGATCATGTTCAGGGTGAAGCCGAAGAAGTACATCACCGCAAAGGTGGGGATGATCGACAGCGGCAGAGCCAGCGCCGACACCCAGGTGGCACGCCAGTCGCGCAGGAACAGCCACACCACCAGCAGCGCCAGCAGCGCGCCCTCCCACAGCATGGTCATGGACGAATCGTAGGAGCGGTGGGTTTCGTCGATGGCCGTGGTGACCAGGCGGAAGTCGATGCCCGGATGGGTCGCCTTGAGCCCGTCCAGCGCTTCATGCACACCGGCTTCCACCTTCACTTCGCTGGAGCCGCGCGTACGCGACATCGAGAATGCCACCACCGCATCGCCGTCGAGCAGGGCTGCTTCGGTGGGGTCAGCGGCCGCGTCGGTCACCTTGGCAAGCGTGGACAACCGCACCGAGCGGCCATCCGGCAGGGCGATGGAGTAGTCGCGCAGTTCCTGCGCGTTCTCCACCGTGCCCAGCGTGCGAATGGTCTGCTGCGCGCCTTCGCGCTCGGCCTTGCCGCCGGCGCGCTCCACCTGGATGCGCGCCAGCTGCTGCGAGACATCGCCGGCGGTGATGCCCATCGCGATCAGGGCATTCGGGTCCAGGTCCACGCGTACCTGCCGCTGCAC
>JAEWLO010000424.1 GCA_023457475.1 Pseudomonadota bacterium
AAGTAGGACTCTTCTTGAGGGCGTAACGGTCCTGCACCGCGCTGATGAACACCAGGGCCTCGTCGCCGCGCGGCGCGCAGGAGATGCGCAGCACCAGCTGCTCGTGTTCGTCCTCGCGCGGCTGGAAGTTCTTGTTGCCCTCGACGCCGTCGGCTCCGGAACGGGCGATGGCATAGCCCTGGCTGAGGAGGGTGCGGCGGGCGGCCTCGCAGGCCAGCGCCGGGGTGCCGGGCACGGTGCGGGAATAGGTATCGCCGGAGTCGAACGACTCGCGCAGCAGGGTGCTGTCGGCGGCGCGGCCGCCGCAGGCGCTGAGGGTGGCGGCCAGCAGACCGGCCGTGAGTGCGTGGGAAGGCCGCATGGGCGCTCCTGCAGGATCGGGATCGTTACAGGATAGGCAGCCGGGCGTATGCGTGGGGTCTAAACGAAGAAGGGCCGGCAATTTGCCGGCCCTTCGTTTGTGCTGGGTTCACCCGATCAATCGGCCCAGCGGCCTGCGGCGGTGGACTGCGGCAGCACCTGCGCGGAGAGCGGGCGGTCCTCGGCCAGCAGGTTCACCGCATCGGCCAGGATCGAGGCCGACTCGCGCAGCAGCGGGTCCGGGCGCTTCTCGGCGGCCTTTTCGCGGGCGGCATCCTTGACGATGTCGCGCTCGTTGCCGGTCAGACCGTCGTCATTGCTGTCGTCGGCCAGCGGGTCCAGGTCCAGGCCCAGCTCCTTGCGGGTGGCCTGGCGGTCCTTGCGCTGCGTCTCCTGGCGCTCGCGTTCGGCACGACGCTCGCCCTCATTGAGCGAAACGTACTTCTTGGCGGCCTCGGCGCGGAAATGCTCCACGTCCTCGTTCCACCACACGAATTCCTTGTCGGTGGCGATGCGCGCGGCGTGGCGGGTTTCCAGCTTGGGCAGCAGCGGACCGAAGTTGCCGTACTGGGTGTGCGGCACGGCGGCGATGCGGGTCCACGGCAGGGCGTTGTCGTAGGTGCTTTCACCGTACTCGGTGGCGTCCACGCTGGCCGGGAAGGCCAGGTCAGGCACCACGCCCTTGTGCTGGGTGCTGCTGCCGCTCACCCGGAAGAACTGGGCGATGGTCAGCTTCACCTGGCCAAAGCGCTGGGTCTCACCGCGCGGCCAGCGGTCCAGGTCGACGATGTTCTGCACGGTGCCCTTGCCGAAGGTGGTTTCACCAATCACCAGGCCGCGGCCGTAGTCCTGGATGGCACCCGCAAAAATCTCCGAGGCCGAGGCCGAACCGCGATTGATCAGCACGGCCAACGGACCGTCCCACGCCACTGCTTCGCTGCGGTCGTTGTTCACGGTCACACGGCCGCCGGATTCGCGCACCTGCACCACCGGGCCCTGTTCGATGAACAGACCGGTGAGCTCGATGGCCTCGTCCAGCGAACCGCCGCCGTTGGCGCGCAGGTCCAGGACGACGCCGTCGAGCTTGTCGCTCTTGAAGCCGGCCAGCAGCTTGGCGACGTCACGGGTAGCCGAAGCGTAGTCGGTCGCGTTGCGGCGGCGGCCTTCGAAGTCCTGGTAGAAGGTCGGCAGCTTGATCACGCCGACACGGCGTTCGGGTTCGCCGTTCTTGCCGGGGATGGTGAGGGTTTCACCCTTCGCCGCCTGTTCGGCCAGGCGCACCTTCTGGCGGGTCAGCACCAGGCTGTGGTGCTTGCCGTCCACGCCCTCTTCGGCCGGGATGAACTCCAGGCGCACCTGGGTGTCCTTCTTGCCGCGGATCTTGGCGACCACATCGTCAATGCGCCAGCCGATCACGTCTTCGATGGGACCGGACTTGCCCTGGCCGACGCCGACGATCCGGTCGCCCGGCTTGAGCGTGCCGTTCACCGAAGCAGGGCCGCCGGCGATGATCTCGCGGATCACCACCATGTCGCCCTGGCGCTGAAGCTGTGCGCCGATGCCTTCCAGCGACAGCGACATCGCCTGGTTGAAGTTCTCGGCAGTGCGCGGGGTGAAGTAGTCGGTGTGGGGATCGACCGCGCTGGTGTAGGCGTTGAGGAAGAACTGGAAGACGTCCTCGCCCTTGAGCTCGTTGACCGACTTGTCCAGCTGCGCGTAACGCTTGTCGAGCGTCTTGCGGATCTCGGCGGGCTGCTTGCCGGCCAGCTTCAGCCGCAGCCAGTCGTTCTTGACCGACTTGCCCCACAGATCATCGAGCTCGGCGGTGCTGGCAGCCCACGGCACATCCTTGCGGTCGTACTCGAAACGCTCGTCGCCGCTGAAGTCGAAGTCCTGCTTGAGCAGCTTGCGGGCGTATCCCACACGCTCACCCACGCGCTGCTTGTACACCGCGAACACCTGGAACGCCGGTTCGAGTTCGCCGCCACGGATGGCGTTGGCGATGTTGGCCTCGAACGGCGCGAAGGTGGTGATGTCCGCCTGGGTGAAGAACTGCTTGCTGCCGTCCAGCGACTCAAGGTAACGCTTGAACACGTCCTTGGAGGTAGCCGCATCCAGCGCGCGCGGCCGGTAGGCGTAGCGGCTGTCCGAGAGCAGTCCGTAGACCAGCTTGGAGGTGGTGACCTGGTCGGCGGTGGCCGCCGACGGCAACGCCGGGGAGTCGGCGTACGCGGAGAGCGCCAGTGGCGCGGTCAGCGCCAGGGCCATCAGGAATGCGGGGGCTTTGAATTTCATCAACTTGCTCATGGCACCTTGCCAAGGGGAAGACTGCGTGCAGTACAGACAACACGACAGTGCCGAAAGTTGCGGGGAAATTCCAGCCTAAACGGCGATCCGTATCGGTATGTGAATGCCGGTGGCGTGCCGTTCAGGCGACGCCGGCTCCCTTGGCCTGAACGTCGGCGTGGTACGAGGAACGCACCATGGGGCCGGAGGCGACGTGGCTGAAGCCCAGCTCATAGCCGTAGTCTTCCAGCGCCTTGTACTCGTCAGGGGTCCAGTAGCGCAGCACCGGGTGGTGGTGGGCGGTGGGCTGGAGGTACTGGCCGATGGTGATCATGTCCACGTCATGGGCGCGCAGGTCGCGCATCGTGGCGCGGACCTGGTCCATGTCCTCGCCCAGGCCGAGCATGATGCCGGACTTGGTGGCGATGGACGGGTGCTGGGCCTTGAAGTTCTTCAGCAGGGTCAACGACCACTGGTAGTCCGCGCCCGGGCGCACGTTGCGGTACAGGTCCGGGACGGTTTCGATGTTGTGGTTGAACACGTCGGGCGGATTGGTCGCCAGGATATCCAGCGCGCGCTCCATGCGGCCCTTGCCACGGAAGTCCGGAGTCAGCACCTCGATGCGCGTGTTCGGGGACTTCGCGCGAATCGCCCCGATGCAGTCGGCGAAGTGCTGGGCACCGCCGTCGCGCAGGTCGTCGCGGTCCACGCTGGTGACCACCACGTACTTCAGACCCATGTCGGCCACCGTCTGGGCCAGGCTGGCCGGCTCGCCGGCATCCGGCGGCTTGGGCCGGCCGTGAGCGACGTCGCAGAACGAGCAGCGGCGGGTGCAGACCTCGCCGAGGATCATGAAGGTGGCGGTGCCGTGGCTGAAGCACTCGTGGATGTTGGGGCAGCTGGCTTCCTCGCAGACCGTGACCAGACGGTTCTCGCGCAGCTTCGCCTTGAGCGTCTGCACCGCGTTGCCGGACGGAATCCGCACGCGGATCCACGAGGGCTTGCGCAGTACCGGTGCGTCGGCGAACTGGACCGGCGAACGGCCGATCTTGTCACCGCCCAGCTGTTTCACACCGGCCTGCAACGGCGCGGCGGCGGACGGCGTGTCGCCCTGCACGACCTGCAGGGGAATGATGCGAGCGGTGGTTTCAGTCATGGCCTTGGTCGGCGGCGGTCAGGCCGCTTCAGTCAGATCGGGCAGTTCAGGGGTGGGCTGGAGGTCCAGGCCGAACTGGCGGGCCAGATGGCCCAGCAGCACCGGCGTGACGGCCGCCATGCCGGACGGTCCCCCCAAGTCTACCACCGAGGTTACCTGCAGCCCCTGGTAGCCACAGGGGTTGATGCGATGGAACGGCTCCAGGTCCATGGCGACATTGAAGGCCAGACCGTGGAAGGTGCAGCCCCGGCGGACCCGGATGCCCAGCGCGGCCACCTTGGCCCCGCCGACATAGACGCCCGGCGCGCCGTCCAGCCGTTCAGCGCCGATATTCCATTCGCCGAGCGTATCGATGATCGCCTGCTCGATCCGGCACACGTAATCGCGCACGCCGATGCCCAGCCGGCGCAGCTGCAGCAGCGGGTACACCACGATCTGGCCGGGTCCGTGATAGGTCACCTGGCCGCCACGATCCACGTGCAGCACCGGAATGTCGCCCGGGGCCAGCACGTGCTCGTCCTTGCCCGCCTGGCCCAGGGTGAACACCGGGTCGTGCTCGACGACCCAGAGCTCGTCCGGGGTGTCGTCGGTACGCGCATCGGTGAAACGCTGCATTGCATGCCAGACCGGGGCATAGGCCTGCCGGCCCAGGTCGCGCACGACCGCCGGGCGGGCGGACCGCTGCCCAGGGGCGGCGGCGTCGAGGGCGCAGCCGCCTACAGGGTCCACTTCACTTCCGGGTGGTCGCGCAGAGCGGCGTGGGCCGCGTCGAGCTGCTCGCGGCTCTCGGCCATGAAAACCAGGCGCACGGAGACGTACTTGCCATTGGCCGACTTCTTCCAGCTGATGCGCTCTTTGAGCACGTCTACGCCGGCGGTCTGCAGCAGCTGGGGGAGTTCATGCTCCAGCCCCGCGGTCGCCGAGCCCATGGCGCTGAGCTCGAATTGGCCGGGGAACTGGAAGCCGTGTTCGGGATTGTCAGACTTGATTTCCATGGCGCGATTATGGGGATGGAAACGGCGTAACCCAAGCCCGGCGCGATCATGCGCACAGCGTCGCCCAACCGGGCGTGAAGATCGGCCTTCACGTACAAGACGGTCCGGTGCATGCGCGGCGTTGAGGGGGAATCACATCATCACTACGCTGACTGCGCATACAAATAAGCCAATTCATCAGCGGAATGAGCATGCGTTTGAAGCCCTTTGCGTTGCCGGCCGCACTTGCCGGTGTACTTTTGGTGGGTGCCCCGGCGGTACAGGCAGCCGAACAATGCGGACCGGACGCCATGCAGGAGCATCCGCCCCAGGTCAATTTCCGCGTCGACAATGACCTGTTCGGGGGGGCCGATCAGGACCAGGGCTATACCAACGGGGCGCAGATCACCCTGGTTTCGCCCAACCTGGTGGACTACACCGACGACCCCTGTCTGCCACGTCTGGCACGCTGGGTGAACCGCCATCTGGAGCGGCTGGCTCCCGGTGAGTTCGAGCAGCAGAACATGATCTTCAGCTTTGCCCAGCAGATCTACACCCCCAAGGACTTCACCCGGCGGGACGTGATCGAGGACGACCGGCCCTACGCCGGCGTGCTGATCGGCAGCTTCGGCTACAACGCGCGGCGCGGTGACCGCCTGCAGACCACCCAGCTGGCGCTCGGCGTGGTGGGGCCCTGGGCGCTGGGCAAGGAAGTACAGGACGCCGTCCACGACGCGCTGGGCGACGAGAAATTCCAGGGCTGGGACAACCAGCTGCACAACGAACCGGTGATCATGCTGACGCATGAGCGCATGCGCCGTTGGGGGGATGCGACCGAAAACCTGGGCGGCTGGGGCTGGGATGCAATCAGCCACTATGGCGGCGCGGTCGGCAATCTGGCCACCCACCTCAATGCAGGCGGCGAAGTGCGCTTCGGCTGGAAGCTGCCCGACGACTTCGGCAGCACCCCGCTGCGTCCGGCCGGTGAAAACACCGCACCCACCCGAGGCGGCAAGCCCAGTGGCTGGTCGTTCCATCTGTTTGCCACCACCGATGCGGCGTGGGTGATCCGGGACATCACCTTGGACGGCAACACGTTCCGCAACAGCCACAGCGTGGATAAACGCAACTGGGTGGCCCAGGGCGGTTACGGGCTGGCCGTGATGTACAACCGCTGGAAGTTCGCCCTCGCCCGCTACCACAGCACCCGCGAGTTCGATCTGCAGGAGCAGTCGCCGATCTACGGGTCGTTCTCGATCAGCAGATCGCTGTAGGCGATCTGCGAT
>JAEWLO010000425.1 GCA_023457475.1 Pseudomonadota bacterium
CTGCGCCGTCGGCGCTGGCCCAGATGCTGCTGGGCAGCGGCCTGGCAGCGCGCACGGTGGGACCGGCCGCGGTAGTCCTGGAGCGCGCGCCGACCGCGTCGCGCGAAGACGGTGTCCTGGTGCCCGGCACCTTGCGGGTGGCCGGCGACACCGCCGGCAGCGGCAGCAGCGACGGCGACAGCGCGCGCATGCTCGATACGTACCGCAGCGCCGGTTCCAGTGTTTACGTGCCGAAGGCGACCATCGAACGCTTCCGCGGAACCTCCGCTGCGGATATCGTCAAGGGCGTGGTCGGCGTCACCGCTGGCGATCCGCGCACGGCCAATGCGCTGGATCTCAACATCCGCGGCATCCAGGGCCAGAGCCGCATTCCGGTCATCATCGACGGCGGCCAGTCCACCATGGACACCTACCGCGGCTACGCGGGACAGTCGCAGCGTACCTACCTCGACCCGGACCTGATCTCCAGCATGACCGTGACCAAGGGGCCCAGCCTGGGCGCGAATGCCTCCGGTGGCATTGGCGGCGTGGTGGAGATGGAGACCCTGAAACTTGATGACGTGGTTCGCGAAGGACAGGACAGCGGTCTGCGCGTGCGCAGCGGCATTTCCAGCGGCAGTGCGCGCGACCTGCCGGCCTATGAAGACGAGCCGGGCACGAACCGCAACAGCCTGGGCGGGCAGTTCTTCAACATCGCCGGTGCCAGGCACTGGGACCGCTTCGATCTGGTCGCGGCGTACGCGTGGCGCGACACCGGCAACTACTACGCGGGCAAGCACGGCTACGACGACTTTCCGCAGACGCGCCGCACGCTGGCTCCGCTGAATCCGCCCAGCACCGAGGTCTTCAATACCTCGTCCAAGTCCAACTCGGTGCTGCTCAAGGGCACCTGGCGGATCGACGAGAGCCAGACCCTGGAAGCCGGCTACCGCAACTACAGCGGCCGCCAGGGCGAGATCATGGCCTCGCAGATCATCCGCGTGAACCGCGACCGCGTGCCGCAGTGGGAACCGGGCAGCGTGGACATGGACGCCTACCACCTGCGTTACCGCTTCACGCCCGGCAACGATGCCGTCGACCTGAAGGCCAACCTCTGGTACACCAACGCCGACAGCCTGATGTACAACGGACTGACGGGCATCACTCCGTGGTACTACGACCGTCGCACCGAGTGGTATGACGCGCCGAGCTTCAACACCAACCCGGGTTACAAGGAGGCGTACCGCAACAGCATGAGCCAGGAGCGGCTCGGGCTGGACGTGTCCAATACCACCCTGCTGTCCACCGAAGGGGCCGGACTCTTCACGTTCGACTATGGCCTGTCCTTCAGCCACGAGGATGTCGGCCCGGGCAGGAACGCCCCGATCATGTTCGACGACCTCATCAACAACCGCTTCCTCCGCAATGCGAAACGCAAGGAGTACAGCGCGGTGGCCTCGATGAAGTGGCAGCCGGACGACCATTGGGAGGTGCTGCTGGGTGGCCGCTTCAACCGCGTGAGCATCCACGACCGCAACCGCCTCGCCACCGTCACCGGCGAGTCGGTGATCGGCCAGTACCGCTACACCCAGCTGCTGGATGGAGATCCCTCCCTGCCGGCGTGGCGCGCCGATCGCATCGCCATGCTCAACTGGTACCCCGACGCCAACGGCAACTTCACCGAAGCCTCGCTGCTGGCCTCGCCGTACGAGCATGGGACCGTGGCCGACATCACCGGCTGGAACTTCCATGACGATCCGGAGACCGAAGATCTCGTGGTGCCCACCGCCTGGAGCTGGTCGCAGCCGATCCGCCGCACCGACAACGCGTTCATGCCCACCGCGAGCGTGACCTATCGATTCAATGAAGACACGATGGTGTATGTGAAGTACGCCGAAGGCGTGAAGCTGCCGAGTCTGTTCGAATCCACGCTGGGCCTGTTCACCGCCGCCAAACCGGTGGGCGGCGAGCTCAAGCCCGAACGCGCCGCGACCTGGGAAGCCGGGGTCAGTACGGTGCAGCATGACCTGTTCACCTCCGATGACCAGGCGGCTTTCAAGCTGGCGTACTTCAACACCCGGGTGGATGACCTCATCACCCGCGACTACCGCACGCTGTCGGCCGGCTACATCCGCAACATCGACCGCTTCAAGGTGTCCGGCCTGGAGTTCCAGTCCAGCTACGACGCCGGGACCTTCTTCGCCGATCTTTCCGCGCATTACTACTTCGAGGCCAAGACCTGTGCGCCGGATATCGCCGCAGAACGTCGCGCCTACGGGGTGCAGCGGAAGAACGCCGAACTGGCCGCCACGCCGGACTGCGTGGACGGCGGTTTCGAGGGCTCCTACAGCAATACCCAGAACCCGCCGAAGTACACCGTGAACCTGACCCTGGGGGCGCGCCTGTTCGAAAAGCGGCTGAGCTTCGGTACCCGGGTTGTTCACAATGCCGGTCCGATCAGCGAGCTGGACAAGGAATGGAACGTGGGCTTGTCCGCGATCCAGCAGCTCTACCGCCCGGCCACCATCGTCGACGTGTTCGCCAGCTGGCAGGCCACTGAAAAGGTCGCCGTGGACCTCAACGTCGACAACCTGACCGACCGCTACTACCTGGATCCGCTGGCGCTGGGCGTGATGCCGGCACCGGGGCGGGTGATGCGGCTGGCGTTGACGTACCG
>JAEWLO010000426.1 GCA_023457475.1 Pseudomonadota bacterium
GCCCTGTGGCGGTGCGGGCGTCGGCGCGTGCGGCCCCCCCAGCTCCTGCCGTCCCGCCGGTCAGCCGTGCGCCGCATGCACGGCACGCCCGGTGGGCTCCGTTGATCGACCAGGTTGCGGCCGAGCACGCCGTCGACGCGCGCCTGCTGCATGCGATCGTCACGGTGGAATCCGCCTACAACCCGCAGGCCCGCTCACATGCCGGCGCATTGGGTCTGATGCAGGTCGTCCCGGCCACCGGCAAGCGCTTCGGGGCCAGCAATCTCCTGGACCCATTGCAGAATCTGCGGGCCGGCACGGCCTATCTGGTCTGGCTGAACAAACGCTTCAACGGCAACCTGGAACTCATGCTGGCTGCCTACAACGCGGGCGAGGGAGCCGTGCAGCGGCATGGCAACCGCATACCGCCGTATACCGAAACCCGCCAGTACGTGGCCAAGGTCACCGCGCTGTACCACGGCGCGCGTCACTGAACAGGGCTTCAAGTCGCATGCGCGGTGTGCACCCCCGCAGCGGATGCAATATCCGACCGCCACGCAAATTACTTTGAAACTTTTTTTGTGTGTCAGCGCCTGCGCAGCTGTCAGTCTGCGCTTCGTGGCAGCCGGTGCGCTGCACCCCTTGTCCATTTGACCGCGACCCTGGAAACCGCATGACCCTCGTTCACAAGTTGAAACTACTGTCCGGCCAGCTCGACGGCGTGGAGTTCACCCTGCTGCCGGGCGATACCGTCTTCCATGTGGGATCCGTACGCACCCTGCACGAAGGCCAGCTCTCGGCCACCATCGCCAATGCGGACAACGTGTTCTACATTCCGGGTGATCTTCTGCCGGGTTCCTTCCGCATCCGCTGCACCGACGACGGCCTGCGTCTGGAAGTGCGCGAGGGTGACGCGACCTGCTGGGTGGCACACGACCTGCCCATGAACGAAGTGCTGCACGTTGCCGGCCTGGCCATGGCGGTCCGTGCGGACCATGAGGCCTGGTCGCAGGGCGTGCTGGACCATCGGCTGCCCGTGCTGGGGCCGTTCCACGGTCTGGACGCTGAACCGCCCCGGGCCCGTACCGGCTCGCGTCGTGGCCTTTGGGTGCTGCTGGCGGTGGTGTTCGTGCTGCTGGCGGGCAGTGGCTGGTGGCTGTACGACAGCCAGCGTCCCGCCGCCCAGGTGCGGCAGCTGGAAACCGTGCTGGCCCACTCGCCTTATGACTACACCGTGGTGCATGGCAATGAAGGCCTGCTGCACGCCTTCACCGACAGCGACGAAGCGGTGGCCTGGGGCCAGCGTGCCAGCGAGCGGGCCAAGCGCAGCCGTGACCTGTACTACGTCCGTCATCGCGAGGCCGCACGCATCGGGTCCATTCTGGAACGTGCGGCGGTGGAGTACGCCGTGGTTCGCCTGCACACGCCGCAGGAGCCGCAGGTAGTCATCACCGCCACGGGCGCGGACGATGCCAAGCGCCGCGAGTGGGTGCTGAAGCTGCTCATCCCGCACATGCCGTATGCCACCCGTATCGACGTGCGCACCGTGGGTGACGCGCATCTGGTGGCCATTGCCCGCGCCGGGCTGCGCTCGCGCGGCATCACCACCCGGGTGGGCAGCGAAGCGGGGCGCACCAGCATCGGCAATGACAGCTTCCTCGACGATGCCGCGCTGCACGCCATGGCGCGCTACCGCGACGCGTTCGTGGACGAGTGGGGTGCACGCCGCGTGCACATCAACATCCGTTTGTGGGACGACCTGCTCAAAGGTCGCTCCTATCAGTACTCCGACGATCAGCTGCTCTCCATTGGTGAGGGTCGTTGGGAGTTTTCGACCTCAGGCAGCAGATGATCTTTTTTACTATTGGAGAAGCGTATGAGTTGGGACAGTGGCCCGCAGAAGCCGGGCGATTGGCATGGGTGGTTGAGTGATCACAGTAAAGAGTTCGACAAGGGCGTAGAAACGCTCAAGGATCACTTGGACAAGGCGTTCAAGGAGCTGGCCGGCGAAGAAGGCAAGCCCGGTAATCCGACCGATCCGCAGGCGCTGGCGAAGTACCAGACCGCACTGTCCGAGTACACCACGTACCGTTCGCTGCAGTCCAACTCGGCCAAGAGCCTGGCCGACATGCAGAAGCAGAACGCCCGAAACCTGGGCTGATGTAGCCGGTGCCGGCCGATCACGGCCGGCACCGTTTCCCCCACGCGCAACACCCCCGCAGGAGAAGCAACCATGCTGCAAGTAACCGTGATCGCCACCGCGATCGATGCCGCAGAAGGTGCGGCCGGCGCCGGCACCATGCCGCTGTCCGACCGCATGGCCAACGCGCTGGCCAGGAGCTATGTGGAATCCGGGCACGACCTGGCCATGATCCAGGCGGCCAGCAACGACCCGTCCGTCGCCAGCAACCCGCACCAGATGTTCCAGCTGCAGACCGCCCTGGCGGACTACACCAAGCGCATGACCGTGGCCGCCGGCCTGGCCAATCACATGAACAAAACCGTCGAGACACTGCTGAAGTCATGAACACGCCGTTGTGTGCCGTAGGTCAGCGCAGCCCTGCAGGCCTGCTGCTGATGGCGTTGTTGCTGCTGCTTCTTGTCGGTTGCGCGCGCAAGCCGCTGCTGGAGGGCCTGGACGAGCGCCAGGCCAATGAAGTCATCGCGGTCCTGCTGCGCCATAACATCGCCGCCGAAAAGCTCAATGTGGGCAAAGGCGGCTTCCAGGTCCAGGTGGGCGCGCGCGACCTGCCTGAATCCATCGAGCTCATTCAGCGTAATGACCTGCCGTCGGCACCGCGCAGCCAGGTCAGCGAGGCGTTCCCGGCCGATTCCCTGGTCAGCACGCCGCTGGGCGAGCGCGCCCGGTTGATTTCCGCGGTGGAACAGCGCCTGGAGGAATCCCTGCAGCTGATCGAAGGCGTGCAGTCCACCCGCGTGCATCTGAACTACGACGCCAGCCTGGGCGGCGAGAACCGCCGCGTGGACCAGCGCCGCATGCATGTGGCAGCGGTGATCGCCCACGTGCCCAATGTGGACGAAGAGGTGCTGCTGCAGTCGGTGAAACGCTTCCTGCGCAACACCTTCGACGGCATCGACTACGACAACGTGTCGGTCATCCTCACCGAGGTGGACGGGCCGCGCACGCTCGCGGTGACCGCGGCCGCCGAGCGGGGCGTGCCCGCCCTGGTGTGGGCGCTGATCGCGCTGCTCGCGGCCGGTGGCGTGTTTGCGGCCTGGGCGTTGCTGCGTGCGGTGCCGGCCGTTGCCGAACGCGCCCGCACGGTATGGCGGCGTCTGCGCCAGCGTACGGCCGGGCGAACCGGGAGCCAGTGGCGTGGGGCCTGAGCTGCTGCGCATCGTCTATGCCCCGGCCAGCTACTACCGGCCGTGGCGCGCGACCTATGGCGCGGCCACGCCGGCCCAGCAACGCTGGCTCAACGCCACGCTGATCCGGCGGCACGCCTTGCCGGTGCCCCCGGCCGGTGTCAGTGCCAACGCCACGGTGGCCCGGCGCATGGTGGGGCTGTGGGACCGTCTGCCGGAGGTGGCCACGCTGATCGGCGCGGCCCGCCTGCGGGAGTGGGTGGCCGTGCAACGCAGCGCTGCCGCGCTGCCCTTGCCGGTGCAGGCGTTCATGCGCGCGGGGCATGCGCCACGCGCATTGGCCGAGCAGCCGTCCACGCGGCTGGAGGACGATCCCGATCTGCTGCTGCGCTGGGGTGGCCGCGACGTGCAGGCGATGGCACCGCTGTTGCCGACATGGTTG
Organism: Pseudomonadota bacterium; assembly: GCA_023457475.1. GTDB lineage: Bacteria > Pseudomonadota > Gammaproteobacteria > Xanthomonadales > Xanthomonadaceae > Stenotrophomonas. Next base: position 3,749 of record JAEWLO010000426.1, read on the forward strand.
TCCGCACGCCTGTGGTTGCCGCTGCGCGCGGCCGAGGGCGAGTCGCCCCGGGGCGAGATCCGCCCGGACATGGATCTTTTCTGGAGTGCCGTGAATTATGTTGAAAAGCTTTCCTGAGCAGGTCTTGAACTTTGCGGTGGACGGCGTCATCGCGCCCAGCGCACTGGGGCAGGCCGCGCGCGCGGACCAGCTGGTGTCGCTGGCCCGGCGGCGCGCCGCCGAGGTGCTGCAGGCCGCGCCGGCCCAGGCCGATGCGGCCCTGGCACAGGCCCGGCATGACGGCTTCCATCAGGGCTATGCCGAGGCGGTGCAGCTTGCGGTGCCGCTGCTGGCCGCGACCCTGGCCGATGTGCAGGCCCAGCGTGACGCGCTGCTCGGCCAGGTCAGCGCGGTGATCCGCGACAGCCTGGTCGCGGAAGGCGTGGACGCCGCCCTGGTGGTGGCACGCTGCGAGCAGGCGCTGGCCGCCGGCGAAACCCGCATGACCCTGCATGTGCCGAGCCACACACCGGCACTGGCGGACGCCGTGAAGGCACGGCTCGCACAGGGCGAGACCCCGCTGCCCCTGACGCTCGCTGCGGGCGAATCGACCTTCCCGATGCTGCGGCTGGGCACCATGGTGTTTGAACTGGATCCCGCCGGGGCCATGAGCCGCGCGGTGGAAGCCCGCGTGGATGCCGATGCCCTGGAGGCCGCCGCACGCCGACGCGCCGATGACTACCTGACCGAAGTCAATGGCCGTCTCAAACGCATTCCCTTCCCGGATGCCCTGACTGGAGATGTTTCATGATGTTGGATCGACTGGGTGGTTTCGCACCCGACACATCGGCCATACCGGCCGAGCACCGCAAGGCGCTGGAACAGCGCATGCAGGAGGCGCTGCAGGACGACACGCGTCGCCCTGATCTCACACCCGACTTCAGCACCAAGCCGGCACCGCCGAGCCCGGAAGAGTTGATGGACAGGATGGTGCGTCAGTGGTGGAACGGCGATTTCCTGCGCTCGATGCTGCTGGGCGACCCGGATGAAAAGCTGGGCATGAAGGCCGAACCCTACGCCGACTAGAAAACCGGGCCGCTGTCGCGGCCCGTTCTGCGTTTCCGTAGCGCCGCGCTCTGCGCGGCTGCCTCACGGGGCCGCTTGAGCCGTCCCCGCCGGGGCCGCCATCCACCGCTTCAGCTTCGCCTCCAGAATATCCAGCGGCATCGAGCCATCGCGCAGCACCTCCGCGTGGAAACGGCGCGGGTCATAGCGCGCCCCCAGGGTCGCCTTCGCTTCATCGCGCAGCGCGATCATCTTCAGCTCGCCGAGCCCGTTGGCCAGCGTCTGGCCGGGCAGGGCCATGAACCGCTCCACTTCCGCCGCCGCATCGTCGGCGGGCAGGTCGGCGGTCTTGACCAGATAGTCCACCGCCTGGCGCTTGCTCCAGCCCTGCGCATGCACCCCGGTTTCGGCCACCATGCGCGCACTGCGGGTCAGGGCGGCCTGCAGGTAGCCGAGCTTGGCGTACGGGTCGTCATACACCCCCAGTTCGTCGCCCAGCGATTCCGCGTACAACCCCCAGCCTTCGACGAAGGCGATATCGCCGCCCAGGCGGCGGAAGCGCGGCAGCTTGTCCAGTTCCTGCTGCAGGCCCAGCTGCACGTGGTGGCCGGGGATGCCTTCATGCAGGTACTGCATGGGAGCGGACCAGCTGCGCCGGGTGGGCAGGCCACTGGTATTCACGAACAGCACGGCCGGGCGCATGCCGTCGGGCAACGCCGGCTGGTAGCTCACGGCAGCGCTGCTTGCCGCGCGCTCGGCGGCCACCGGCTGCACCTGCAGGGGAGCCTTCGGCAGCGTGTCGAGCAGGGCGGGCAGGCGCGTGGCCACCTGCTGCTGCAGGCCGGTGTAGCGGGCCAGCAGCGCCTGGGGATTGGCGTACTGGAAATCGCGGTCGGTGCGCATGGTGCGCAGCAGCTTCTGCTGCGAGCCGCGGATGCGGTTCTCTTTCATGAGCGCGGTGATCTGCGCCTGCAGCGCGGCCACGCGTTCCTCACCCTGCGTGTGGATCTGCTGCGGCGTGAGCGTGCTGGCCGTGCTCTGGGTGATGGTCTGCGCGTACCAGGCCTGTCCGTTGGGCAGGGCGGACAGGCCATCGGTGGTACGCGTAGCCGGCAGGTATTCGGTGGCGATGAAGCCACGCAGGGCGCGGTAGGCCGGCATGATGCGCAGCTCTACCATCCGCTTGTAGTCGGCGGTGATGCGCGCCTTGTCTTCCTCGGAGAAGTCCTCCGGCAGGGTGCGGATCGGGGCCCAGTAGATGCTCTCCTCGGCCGTGGGGGCGATCACCGCATCCAGCTGCGGCAGCACCTTTTCCATCAGGTCGCGCGGCTGCACCACGCCCGCTTTCACGCCCTCGCGCATGTTGGCGATAGCCTGGTCGAACAGTTCCGGAATGCCCTGCGCGCGGCGCGACCAGGCGTCGTAGTCGGCGACCGTATTGAACGGCTGCGCGCCCGAGCCGGAGCCCAGGATGGCCATGATGCTGCCGAGGTTGTAGTACTGGCTGATCGGCAGCATCCACGCCGGGTACTTCTCGGCCGCCAGCGACATCTGCGCGTCGCGCACGAAGATCTGGTAGGTGAGCAGGTCCTGGCCTTCCAGGCCCTCGCTGCCGATCTTCTCCACCTTGCCCAGCCATTCCGTGGTGAAGTCGTGCGACTGCTGCCGCCAGGCGGCGGACAGGATGTTGGGCAGCTGGTCGTTGTGGCGGGCATCGCCCTGGAAGGTGGCCTGCAGCGGGTTGAGCCGCATCGAGGCATCCCAGTATTCGTCGTAGATCAGGTTCAGCTGCGCGGCTTTGCTCTGCTGGCGCACCAGCGGCTTGCGGGCCGGGGCGGCCGGGCGGGCGCGCGGCTTGGCCTTCGGCGTGGCGGCGGGGCGGGGCTGCGCGGCGGCGGGCCGGTTGGCTTTCTTCTTGGCGGCTTCAGCCGGCGGGGCGGCGCTGAACAGCAGCGCGGCGGCGGCGAGGGCCAGAGCCAGGGCGCGGGCGGGGTGCGGCATGGAACACGTCCGTAAATCCTATACAGACCGGGGAGCTTGCCTGATTCGCCCCGGCACGGCCACCCGGCCGCCGCCGGACCGTTCACGTGCCGCTCGTCACATCCCCCAACCCCGGGCCGGACCGATCCCCGCGTAATGACACGCCATGCGTGTCAGCGGGAACCCATCACCGCTCACCCGCCCGCGTAAACGGCACACTCTCCGGTGCCACCGCACCACCGGAAATGATGAAGCTCATGGCCTGGTCCACCGTCCAGTCGGTCGGGGTCAGCAGCTCTACCGGCACGATTTCCAGGTACCCCGAGGTCGGGTTGGGCGTGGTCGGCACATACACCGCCGCCAGCTCGCGCCCGGTGCCCTGTTCACGAATGACCCGGGTCACCAGCCCCACCGACTTCATGTCCCGGTGCGGGAAGTCGATCAGCACCACGCGCTGGGTGGTGCCCGGCTCGGTCTGCAGCATGTCCAGCAGCTTCTTGGCGCTTTCGTAGATGATGCTGGCCAGCGGAATGCGCTTGATCACCGCCCCGAACCAGCGCAGCAGGCGCTGCCCGATCACCCGCCGGCTGAGTACGCCCACGCTGAGGATCACCAGCAGGGTGGCCCCCAGCCCGATCACGTTCTGCATCCACTCGACCTTGATCCAGCCGAGGTAGTGGGGGAACGAGCCGGCGATGCGCTCGGACAGCGGCACCACCACCGGGGCACTGATGCCCGAGAGCAGCACGAACACGAACTTGACCACCACCCAGGTCAGCCAGATCGGCAGCAGGGTGAGCAGGCCGGTCAGGAACAGGCGCTGCAGGGAGGGGCGCGGAACAAGGTGGGGGGCTTCGGGCGACATCCGCGCATTGTAGCGGCCCACCCGCACCCCGGATCGCGCACGGCTGAACCGGCCCACTATGATGGGTCACCCGCTCGGCTGATCCCGCACGCGCCCCCGCCGCGCGTAGAGCCACGCCTTGCGTGGCTGCACACCCCACCGAAGAGAAAAACACCATGCTGAAAGGACTCAAATGGCTGCTCTCGACCCTCACCGGTCTGGCCATCCTCCTCGTCGCCCTGCTCACCATCTCCCGCCATCTGCCCCTCCCCCAGGACGAAGCCAAGGCCCTCGAGTCGATGGCCATCCAACCCGCCTCCTGGCAACACCCGGAACACAACGCCTTCCCGGCCGTCTGGTTCCTCGCCTACGACGGCATCGCCCCCAGCGAACAACCGGCCCTGCTGGCCGAAGACCTCGCCCGCCAGAAGCAGGGCATGGCCGCCACCCCGGCCGAGCCTATGATGGAAAGCATCGCGGCCGAACGCTTCACCCGCGTCAAGCCGGACATCCCGCGCTGGTGTGGCCGCGACGTCCCCAGCTGCCTGGCCCAGGTGCGTGAACACGCCGATGAGGTGGCCGCCACGCATGATGGCCACGACGCTCTGCACGCGCGCATTGCGGCGTTGGGCCAGTACACGCACATGCGCAGTCCGTTCGTGCAGGACCTGAACATGCCGATTCCGCAGTTCGGCCTGTTGCTGGAACGCACCTCGTCGCTGGCGCTCGCACACGTACGCGGCGACAGTGCCAGCGCCCTGCAGGGTGTCTGCGAAGACACAAGCGCCGCCCGCATGCTGATGCGCGATGGCGACAACCTGATCACCGCCATGATCGGCGGTGCCTGGGCCCAGCGCAGCGCCGATCTGTTCACCGAAATAGTGGCGGAGCTGCCGAGCGATACGGCCCTGCCGGTGCAGTGCCGGATCGCCTTTGCACCGGTCGAGGTCAAGGAAATGGACCTGTGCCAGCCGCTGCGCGGCGAATTCGCGTTCCAGGCCACTGCTCTGCGGCCCGAGCACGTTCCGATGCACCAGCGCTGGCAGTTCAACGCGCGCAAAACCCAGGCCCGCACCGCGTGGCTGCTCTCGCGCAGCTGCGCCGAACCGGTGCAGGCCCAGATCCGCGCCGGTCAACCCGTCAGGCTGCCCGAGCCCCGACCCACCTGGACGCTGGACTGCGCGGACAATGTGGTGGGCTGCGTGTTGATGGGCATCCAATCACCGAATTATGAGGAGTACCTCCACCGCATGCAGAAGAGCGGCGCAGCCCTCAAAAGAGCCAGCGAATCCCTCCCGTAGAGCCACGCCCTGCGTGGCTGAACCCTTTCATCGTTCGCCAACCCGCGCATCCGGCTTCAACCGCACATACACCTGCTTGCGCACCCGCGCGACCACATCGCCTTTCGCATCCACGATGTCATTGCTGAACCAGCGCAGGCATTTCTCGCCGTTCGCCGTCGCCCCGCGCAGTTCATCCAACAGCGCATCATCCAACCGGAACTCCGCCACCACCGTACCGCGCCCGGGCTTGAGGAATTCAATCTCTCCCGCCCGGTCCCAGACGAAGTAGTTCCGCCCCAGGTTCTGCATCACCGTCAGCATCCAGAACGGATCGGTCATCGCGAACAGACTGCCGCCGAAGTGGGTGCCCACATAGTTCCGGTTCCACGGCCGCATGCGCAGCTCCACCCGCACATACCGGTAGTCGTCGGACACGTGGCTGACGTGGATACCGGCAAACAGGAACGGCGGCCACAGGTTGATGCCGTGGCGGAACAGGCTGGCCTTCATGGGGACGCTTCAGGCAGGAGAGGTGCCTGAAGCGTACCATTCGCATGCGTATGGTGGAACCCCGCAGGTGCCTGGCCTGCACGCGCCACGCACGTAGAGCCACGCCCTGCGTGGCTGAAGGGCGTCGGATCGCCCGGCGTAGCGACACGCCATGCGTGTCCCTACGCGGGCAGGTACAAGGGTCATCGAGATGCGCGCGCGTGCAGGAACCCTGCGCCAGGCATGGCATCACGTGGCATACCCATTCCCACCGGTCGCACGCGCGCGCATCAACGCTCCCTGCGCCCGTGCCAGGAACATATCGGCCGGTGCGGTCGCCCCCGGCACGCCGGTGAACACGCCGGCCGACACCGTGAGCGGTACCGTCTGGCCCAGCTGCACCGGCACATGGATGTTCCGCACGCGCATCACCAGGTCTTCCACCAGCTGCAACGCACCTTCGGCATTGGTATCCGGCAGCAGCAACGCGAAGCTGTCGGTGCCCAGCCGCGCGGTGAGGTCGTGCGGACGGCGCGCATGCGACCGGATGAGTTCCGCCACCGCACGCAGTGCCGTGCTGCCGGCATGCGCGCCGTGCAGGGCCACCAGCGAGTGATAGCGGTCCAGATCCAGCAGCACCACGCTCAACGGGCGCGGCGGCTGCTGGCCGGCGGCGTGCTGGTGCGCCAGCTGCTGTTCGAAACGGCGCCGCGTGCCGAGTCCGGTGATGCCATCGGTATGGATGAGATGCCGCCAGCGCAGTGCCCGCCACACCCCCCAGGCCAGCAACGCCAGCCCAACGCCGGCAAGCGCGGCGACCGGCGCGAACCATACCTGGCCCAGCCGCAGCAGGCCGAAGGCCAGCAGCAGCACCGCCGGCAGCGACAGCAAAGCGACCACGCGCGCCCGGCGCAGGCGCAGGCTCAGGCCGAGCGCGCCCAGCGCCACCAGCAAACCGGTGAGCAGGGTCTGCAACAGCGGCGGCATCGCGGTGATGGCTTTCCCATCCAGCAGCATCGCCGCGACGTTGAGCTGGTACTCGGGCCCGCTCATGCCGTGCGCATCCGTGGTGGGAGTGACCACCGGCGACGCCGGGCTGGTGGTCAGGCCCACCATCGCCAGCCGGCCGCGCAGGACGAGCGGATCGAGCCGGCCCTTCAGCACATCGGCATACGACACCTGCGGGAACGTGCCGGCCGGGCCTGCATAGCGCACACGCACATGGTGATTGCGCCGCCATTGCCAGGGCGACGCCGGGGACGCGGCCTGGGTGAGGTGACCCGGCGGCAGACCACGCCGGTTGGCGAGGGCCATGCCCAGCGAGGGCCAATGCGGAGAGCCGACGCCGGCGGTCAGGAACTGGCTGCGGGTGACGCCATCGGCATCCACGTCGATCACGCTGTGTCCCAGGGTGACCGCATTGGCTGCGATCATCGGAATCGGCAGCAGCTCCTCCACGATGCCGGGGCGACCGGTCGGCACGGCCACCACCGGCAGCACTACCTGCCCGCTGCGGCGGATGGCCGCGGCGAGCTCGGCATCCTGGGCGGCGTCCTCGCGGTCTGGTTCGGCCAGCATCAGGTCCATCGCCACGCGCTCGGTGCCGGCCTCGGCCAGGCGGTCCAGCAACTGTGCATGGGTGGCGCGCGGCCAAGGCCACGGGCCGAGTTCCTGCAGGCTGGGCGGATCGATGGCGATCACCAGCAGTCGCGGGTCAGGGGTGTAACGCCAGTTCCGGACCCAGCGGTCGTACAGGGTTTCGTCCTGTTTCCAGAACACCTGGGCCTGGCTCGCCAAGGCGGCCAGCAGCCCCAGCGCGGCCGCCACCAGAAGGCGGCGGGACCAGGGCCAGGACAGGCGATGGAACAAGCGGTGTGAACTCACGGTCATCTGAGCCCTGATGCACGGGGCTCGGCACCAGGCCCCGATGGCCCTGACCTTACATCCCCCCGAATGGAACGGGGCCTTCCGGCACCCGCGCCGGCATTATGACCCGGTTGCCACGCAGGAAAGAGCGCTCACGCCGCTTCCGGCACGTTTCAGAACACCAGCGCGGACATCCGGCGGCGGAACCGGCTGACCAGCGCAGCGTCGTCGATCACCTTGAACGCATCCACCAACAGCTTGCGCGGCAGGCCGTCATTGAACTTCGGGTCGCGTTCGAGCAGCGCGAGGAACTGTTCCAGGGCCGCTTCATCCTGCCCGTCCAGCAGCAGCTGCACGCCGCGCAGGTGACGTGCCTGCAGGTCGTCGCCATTGGCCTGGATACGCGCATCGAGCGCGTCAGCCGCCGGGGCACCCTCGAGGGCACCGGCGAAATCGAGGCGCGCGCGGGCGCGTACGGCGCGATCATCGGTGGCGAGATTGGCCGGCAGTGCGTCGATCAGCGTGCGGGCCTCGGCGGCCGCGCCGATCTGCAGCAGCGCCAGGGCCAGGTCGAGCTTGAGTTCTTCCTTGTCCGGTTCGGCGGCAATTTCCGCACGCAGCACGTCGACCTGGGCCTGCGGGTCCAGCGGCGCGGGTTCCACCTCGGCCACGGCCTCGGCCGGCGCGATGCCGTGCTGGGCCAGGAACTCCCGCAGCTGGCCTTCCGGCAGCGCACCGGGGAAGCCATCCACCAGCTGGCCGCCCTTCACCAGGAACACCGTCGGGACGGAGCGGATCTGGAAGGCCGCGGCGATCTGCTGCTCCTTGTCCACGTCCACCTTGGCCAGCTGGAATGCGCCGTTGTACTCGGCGGCCAGCTTTTCCAGGATAGGCCCCAGGGTCTTGCAGGGCTCGCACCAGGTGGCCCAGAAGTCCACCAGCACGGGGGTCTGCAGCGATTTCTGCAGCACCTCGGCCTCGAAGGTGGCGGTGGTGGCTTCAAAGACGTGGGTCACTTCGCTCATGGAGGCTGTTCAACCAGTAAAGATGTCCCCAGTTTATGGTGACGCAACCGGCCTGAGGCAACCCCGGTTGTCCCGCCCCCACCTTGGCGGTAGGCGCGCGGGCCGCGCTGACGGAGAATGGTCCCATGCAGACCCTCGAACGCTTTGACCCCTGGCTCGGTGCCGCCGGTGCCGCCCTGTTCATCCTGACCGTGATCGGCTTCGGTGCGGCGCTGCCGGGTTACCTGCCGCTGGGCCATCCGGTGGCATTGCTCGGCGCGAAAGGGGTTCCCCATGCGCTGGCCTTCGACCTGCTGGGTTTCGTGCTGCCGGGTCTGCTGGCCTGCGCGGTGGCTCTGCGCCTGCTGGCGCGGGCACCGAAGACCGCACCGTGGACCGTGCGGGTGGGCGGGCAGATGCTGCTTCTGTCCGCCGTCGCGTTCACCGCCATGGGCGTGCTGCCGCTGGATGCCAGCGATATTGAAAGCCGCGCCAGCCAGTTCCATGCCAGCGCGTGGATGGTGTGGGTGCTGGCGTTCGTGCCGGGGGCGATCCTGTCGGGCTGGGGATTGCGGGCGTTGCCGGGCAGTGAGCGGCTGGCCGCGCTGCATGTGGCGGCCGGGCTGGCGGTGGGGGTCGGGGCATTGCTGCTGCAGGCGGTGATGCCGGCACCGATCGCCCAGCGGCTGGCGTTCGTGGTGTGGGCGGTGTGGCTGGCGACGGTGTTGCCGTTGGCGCGGTCGGTTGCGCGGTGAGGGTTCGCGAGGGCCGGCCAACGGCCGGCGCTACCGGCGCACAACGTCGGAAACAGCGCAGATTGAACCGTCTGCGTTCGCCTTAAATCCCTCTATATATCAACAGGATGAGGCGCGCGCCGACATTCTGGCCGCTTTCCATTGGAGCCCTTTGCCGCACTGCGGTACCCTGTGCCGCTTTGCCGCCGCACACGCGTTTCCATGACCAGCGTCGAACCCAACGTCTACGACCCGCAGCAGGTTGAATCCGCGGCCCAGAAATTCTGGGACGCCACCCGTGCCTTCGAGGTGAACGAGACTTCGGACAAGCCGAAGTACTACTGCCTCTCGATGCTGCCGTACCCGTCCGGTGCGCTGCACATGGGCCACGTGCGCAACTACACGATTGGCGACGTCATCAGCCGCTACAAGCGCATGACCGGCCACAACGTGCTGCAGCCGATGGGCTGGGACGCCTTCGGCCTGCCGGCCGAGAACGCGGCCATCAAGAACAAGACCGCGCCGGCCAAGTGGACCTACGCCAACATCGACCACATGCGCACCCAGCTGAAGTCGCTGGGTTATGCCATCGACTGGTCGCGCGAGTTCGCCACCTGCACGCCGGAGTACTACGTGCATGAGCAGCGCATGTTCACCCGCCTGATGCGCAAGGGCCTGGCCTACCGCCGCAACGCGGTGGTGAACTGGGACCCGATCGACCAGACCGTGCTGGCCAATGAGCAGGTCATCGACGGCCGTGGCTGGCGCTCCGGCGCGCTGGTGGAAAAGCGCGAGATTCCGCAGTGGTTCCTGCGCATCACCGATTACGCCCAGGAACTGCTGGACGGCCTGGACGACCTGCCGGGCTGGCCGGATTCGGTCAAGACCATGCAGCGCAACTGGATCGGCCGCTCGGAAGGGCTGGAGATCCAGTTCGACGTGCGCGACGCCGACGGCAGCGCGCTGGACCCGCTGCGCGTGTTCACCACCCGCCCGGACACCGTGATGGGCGTGACCTTCGTGTCGATCGCCGCCGAACACCCGCTCGCCCTGCACGCGGCGAGGAACAACCCGACCCTGGCCGCGCTGCTGGCCGAGATGAAGCAGGGCGGTGTGTCCGAAGCCGAACTGGAAACCCAGGAAAAGCGCGGCATGGACACCGGCCTGCGCGCCGTGCACCCGGTGACCGGCGATACCGTGCCGGTGTGGGTGGCCAACTTCGTGCTGATGGGCTACGGGACCGGTGCGGTGATGGCCGTGCCGGGCCATGACCAGCGTGATTTCGAGTTTGCCAACAAGTACAGCCTGCCGATCCGTCAGGTCATCGCGCTGAAGGCTCCGCGCAAGGACGAGGGCGACTACGACTCGACCCGCTGGCAGGACTGGTACGGCGACAAGAGCCGCGAATCCGAGCTGATCAACTCGGCCGAGTTCGACGGCCTGGACTTCCAGGGCGCGTTCGAGGCGCTGGCCGAGCGTTTCGAGCGCAAGGCCCAGGGCCAGCGCCGCGTGAACTACCGCCTACGCGACTGGGGCGTGAGCCGCCAGCGTTATTGGGGCTGTCCGATTCCGGTCATCTACTGCCCGAAGTGCGGTGCGCTGCCGGTGCCGGAAGAGCAGCTGCCGGTGGTGCTGCCGGAAGACGTCAACTTCGTCGGTACCGGTTCGCCGATCAAGGCCGACCCGGAATGGCGCAAGACCACCTGCCCGGACTGCGGCGGCGCGGCCGAGCGCGAGACCGACACCTTCGACACCTTCATGGAGTCGAGCTGGTACTACGCGCGCTACACCTCGCCGGGTGCCCGCGACGCGGTGGACAAGCGCGGCAACTACTGGCTGCCGGTGGACCAGTACATCGGCGGCATCGAACACGCGATCCTGCACCTGATGTACTTCCGTTTCTTCCACAAGCTGCTGCGTGATGCGCGCATGGTGGACAGCAACGAGCCGGCGCAGAACCTGTTGTGCCAGGGCATGGTCATCGCCGATACCTACTTCCGCCCGAACCCGGACGGTTCGAAGGACTGGATCAATCCAGCCGACGTGGACGTGCAGCGTGACGAGCGCGGCCGCATCACCGGTGCCACGCTGATCGCGGACGGCCAGCCGGTGCAGATCGGCGGCACCGAGAAAATGTCCAAGTCGAAGAACAACGGGGTGGACCCGCAGGCCATGGTGGGCAAGTACGGTGCCGACACCGTGCGTCTGTTCTCCATGTTCGCCGCGCCGCCGGAGCAGTCGCTGGAATGGAACGAAGCCGGCGTCGACGGCATGGCGCGCTTCCTGCGCCGGCTGTGGGCGCAGGTGCACAAGCATGCCGCCGACGGGGCCGCACCGGCATTGGACGTGGCCGCGCTTACTGCCGAGCAGAAAGCGCTGCGCCGCAAGACCCACGAGACCATCGGCAAGGTCGGCGACGACTACGGCCGCCGCCACAGCTTCAACACTGCTATTGCCGCGGTGATGGAGCTGATGAACGCGCTGGCGAAGTTCGATGACAGCTCCGAGCAGGGCCGTGCGGTCCGCCAGGAAGCTCTGCAGGCCACCGTGCTGCTGCTCAACCCGATCACCCCGCATGCCAGCCACGCGCTGTGGCAGGTGCTGGGCCGCGGCGAGACGCTGCTGGAAGACCAGCGCTTCCCGCAGGCCGACGCCGCCGCGCTGGTGCGCGACGCCGTCACCCTGGCGGTGCAGGTCAACGGCAAGCTGCGCGGCACCATCGAGGTGGCCGCCGATGCCCCGCGTGACCAGATCGAGGCGCTGGGCGTGGCCGAGCCGAATGCGGCGAAGTTCCTGGAAGGTCTGACCGTGCGCAAGGTGATCATCGTGCCGGGCAAGATCGTGAACATCGTGGCCGCCTGATCGTCGTGGCGGGGGCGGGCCCGCCCCACCCCCCCCCG